>CBJNAS010000323.1:0-4227 GCA_966434565.1 uncultured Phenylobacterium sp. | reverse complement strand
GCGAAGAGCGCGCCAAGAAGATCGTCGGCGGCAACGCCGCGAAGATCTGGGGTCTCTGATCGTGGCGAGGGCGGGACGGCCGTTCCGCCCTCGGGACGCGACGGCGTCGCGCCTGCGGTGTGACGACGAGATAAAGAACGACAGCGAGAGGAAGCGGAAATGAGCGACTACGAGGCCATTCGCAACGTGCTGGCCGACTACTGCTTCGGCACCGACGCCGGCGACATCGAACGCTGGCTGGGCGCTATGACCGAGGACGTGGTCTGGGAAGGCGGTCCGTTCGGGCGTTTCCAAGGCCATGCGGCGGGCCGCGAGTATCACAAGGCGGGGGACCCCACCGCCTATCGGCACCTGACGCTCAATTCCATGATCCGCGTGGACGGCGACCAGGCCGTGGCGCACAGCTACGTCGTGCTGTTCCAGCAGGGCGAGACCCTGACGCCTGCGGCGTGTCTGTTCTACGAGGACAGCTTGCGCAAGGAGGGGGGGCGCTGGCGGATCGCCCGGCGCGTGATCCACACCTCGCCCGCCGAGCTGCCGGCCAAGCTCTGACGGCGCGCCGCGCCGATCGTACGTGTGATATCTGCCGCGGGTCGTTGTGCGCCGTCTCCGGCGAGCTAGCCTTGCCAGCGCGAATTGTCGTCTCTGAAGCGAGGCCGCTGTTGTGACTCATTGGAACGGATCGAGCCGGATCGCGCCGTTGCTGGCGCCGCTGACGGTCCGCGGCCTCGAAGTGGCCAACCGCTTCGTCATGGCCCCGATGACCCGCGAAATGTCGCCCGGCCGCGTGCCGGGGCCGGACGTGGCCGCCTACTACCGGCGCCGGGCGGAGCACAGCGTCGGGCTGATCGTGACCGAGGGGGTGGGCGTCGCCGACGTGGCGGCGGTGGACGTGCCGGGCATTCCGGTCATGTACGGCCAGGAGGCGCTGGCCGGCTGGCGCCGGGTGGTGGAAGAGGTCCACGCCGCCGGCGGCAAGATCATGCCGCAACTGTGGCACCAGGGGGCGATGCGCGACGCGGCGATCAGCACCGAGCCGGAGGTGGCGCCGCGCCGGCCCTCCGGGGTGATCGGCCCGCTGGGCCAGGTCAGTCTGGAGCCCGAGAAGGTCGAACGCCTGGCGGTGGAGACTGCGGCCATGACCGACAGCGAGATCGCCGAGGTCATCGACGCCTATGCGCGCAGCGCCGCGAATGCGGCCGCGCTGGGCTTTGACGGCATCGCCATCCACGGCGCCCACGGCTATCTGCTCGACAACTTCCTCTGGCATGGCACCAATCTGCGCACCGACCGCTGGGGCGGCGACCACCGGGGCCGCGCCACCTTCGTCGTCGAGGTCGTGCGCGCGATCCGACGCGCGGTGGGCGAGCAATTGCCGATCCTGCTCAGGTTCTCGCAATTCAAGATGCAGGACTACCAGGCCAGGCTCGCGGAAACGCCGGCCGAACTCGAGCAGATCCTAGGCCCGATCGCCGACGCCGGCGTCGACATCTTCGACGGCAGCCAGCGCTACTTCGACACCCCGATCTTCGAAGGCTCGCCGCTCAACCTGGGCGGCTGGGCCAAGAAGCTCACCGGCAAGCTGGGCATGGTGGTTGGCGGCGTCGGGCTCGACCAGGGCAAGCGTGCGCACCACACCGACAGCGGGTCGGGGTCGGTGAACAACGTGGACAAGCTGGTCAACCGTTTCGAGCGGGGCGAGTTCGATCTGGTGGGCGTCGGCCGCTCGCTCCTGAACGACCCCGACTGGGTCGGCAAGGCGATCCGCGGCGAGCCGTTCCTACCGTTCGACCGGACCGCGCTCGAACGGCTGACCTGAGGGCGCGTTCCGCGCCTGAGCAGATCAACGACGGCCCGAACGCGCCTGCGGCTCGGGCAGACAGAGAGGCGACAGCATGGCTAGGCTTGCGGGGAAGGTCGCGGTGATCACCGGCGGCGGACAGGGCGTTGGTCTGGGGATCGCGCGGGCGTTCGCCCGCGAGGGCGCGGCGTTGGTGATCAGCGGCCGCACCCCGGCGACACTGCAGGACGCGAAGGCTCAACTCGAGGCGCTCGGGGCCAAGGTCGTCTGCTGCGTGGCCGACGTCAGCTCGCGCGACGACGCGCAGCGTGTCGTCGCCCGCGCTGCCGAGGCGTTCGGCGGCCTGCACGTGCTGGTCAACAACGCCCAGAGCTCCAAGCCGGGAACGCCGCTCGAGGAGACCGACGATGCGACGATGCAGCTGACGGTGGAGTCCGGCCTCTACGGCAGCTTCCGCCACATGCAGGCGGCCTTCCCGCACTTGAAAGCGGCGGGCGGCGGCTCGATCATCAATCTCGGTTCGCGCGAAGGCGTCTACGGCGGCCTCGGCTTCGCCGCCTATGCCGCGACCAAGGAGGGCATCCGCGGCCTTTCGCGGGTCGCGGCGCGGGAATGGGGCCGCCACGGGATCCGGGTCAACGTCATCTGCCCGGCGGCGCTCAGCCCGGTGGCGGTGAAGTATCTGGCCGAACATCCCGCGGAAGAAGCGATGTACCGCAAGGAGATCGCGCTCGGCCGCTTCGGCGATCCCGAACAGGACATCGGCCCTGTGGCGCTGTTCCTGGCCAGCGACGAGAGCCGCTACGTGACCGGTCAGACGATCAACGCCGACGGCGGCCAGATCATGCTCTGACCGGCGCAAGCCCGGCCAAAGTCGACGAGCCGGCGCGGGCCGCAGCGCGACCGTAAGTGAGGACGACGACGATGAGCCGGCCCGCACCCAGCGACCTCGAAATCCTCGTGGCGACCGAGGCGATCAAGGTGCTCATGGCGCGGCGGGTGCGCGCCCTCGACACGCGCGATTGGGAGACCTATCGCGCCTGCCATGCGCCCGACCACGTCTCCTACGGCATCACCGGCGGCCCCAGCGCCGGGCTCGACCAGATGATGAGCGACCTGCTCGCCTCGCTGGAGGGCGTGCGCACCATCCACCAGGTGCACAGTCCCGAGATCACCATCCTTTCGTCGACCGAAGCGCGCGGCGCCTGGGCGCTCGAGGACTGGCTGTTCTGGAAGCAGGGCGACGAGGAGCACTGGCTGCACGGCTGGGGCCATTACGACGACACCTACGGCAAGCGCGACGGGCGGTGGCTGTTCACCAGCCGCCGCCTCTCGCGGCTGCGCCTGGAGCATTCTCCCGGATCCCGGCGGGCCAACATCGGCAGCCCGCGGGGCGTCGTCGCCGGGCCCGGTCAGGCCTGATCCGCCTCAGAACAGGCTGTGGGCGTCGAAGGTCCGCGCCTGCGAGGCGGAAGGCAGGTTCACCACCAGGATCTGCGGCCTCAGGCCGCCAGCGAACGCCGTCCCTGGGGCGGGGCGTCCTTCGCGCCGCGCACGAGGCGGCCGGGGAGCTCTCCGGTGGGTGCGTCGTCGCGCCGGGTGATGACGCCGCTGACGATCGTCGCCACATACCCTTCGGAGCGCTGGCTCAGGCGCTTGCCGCCGGCCGGCAGATCCACCCGGATCGCCGGGCGGTAGAGCTTCATGCGCTCCAGGTCCAGGACGTTGAGGTCGGCCTTGTAGCCGACCGCCACCACGCCGCGGTCATTGAGGCCGAGGCTGCTGGCCGGCTGACTGGTCAGGCTCTTGACCACGGTCGGCAGGTCGAGGCCGTCGCGGCCGACGCGTTGCGTCAGCATGTAGGTGGTGTAGGCCGCGTCGCACACCATGGCGTAGTGCGCCCCGCCGTCGCCCAGCGCCACCACCGCGTTCGGGTTGCGCACGAGGCTCGCCGTGCGCTGCACGTACTCCTGCGGGTCGCTGGAGATGCCGCAGATGATGGCGCGGCCGTCGTCCTTCAGGAGCTCGTCGTAGACGACCTCGCGGAACGAGACGCCCTGCCGTTCGGCCTTGGCGGCCAGCATCTCCTCGGGGGCCGGATGATAGTTGGCGGGATCGGCCAGGGTGTAGAGGTTCATCTTGCCATCCAGCGCGCTGCCCACCAGGCCCGCGAAGGCGGGATTGGGATCGTCCGGCTGCTCGGCGATGAGGCGGGCGCGGAACTCCGGATCCCTCATCCGCGCGACCTTCTCGGCGAGCGGCAGGTCGGCGATCTCGCGGAAGCTCGGATTGAGCGAGAACGGGTTGAAGCTCAGGTCGAGGCCGAACAGCACCCCGATCGGACGCGGCAGAAACTGCGCGCGGATGGTGAGCCCCTTGCGCTCGGCCGCGCCCAGGCCCTCGACGTAGGCGTCCCAGTTCGCCCG
>CBJNAS010000322.1:0-4240 GCA_966434565.1 uncultured Phenylobacterium sp. | reverse complement strand
GCATTCACGCCCCCACGCGCCAGGCGCGCGGGGCCGCATTGCCTTGGACGAACAGCGTAATTACGCGTCAAAATCATCGAATCTTATTGTATTTGGAAATACAACTTATGATTCTCGGCCATGAGAACAGCTAATACATAAGATGTAGAATTCTACATAGACACTGAGTCTCAGAAATGTTGCTGAAATAACAAACCATAACCGGCTTTTGATCGAGCCGCTCTCGCCGCATACACTGGGGTTCTTATGAAAACGACGCGTATCGCCGACGCCAAATGGCTAGCCGGCGCAGCCCCCGCAGCCCTCGCCGCAGCCCTCGCCGCGCCGGCCGCGGCGCAGCAGACGCCCTCGACCAGCGCCACCACCGAAGCGTCCGTCGCAGGCGTCGCCGAGGTGGTGGTGACCGGTCTGCGCGGCCAGCCGCGCACCATCGCCGACAGCCCAGTGCCGATCGACGTCGTCAGCCCCGCCCAGCTCACCGCCACGGGCCGCGTCGGCCTCAAGGCGATCCTGGCGAACGCCATCCCGTCCCTGACCCTGCCGGCCCAGAATGGCGGCGGCACCTCGGCCAGCGTGCCGCCCTACGCGGTCCAGGGCCTGACCGGCGACTACGTGCTGGTGCTGGTGAACGGAAAGCGACGCCACACAACCGCCCTGATCAACAACCTGGCGACGCTGGGCGGCGGCTCCACCCCCGTCGACCTCGACCTGATCCCGCCCAGCGCCATCGACCGCGTGGAATACCTGCGCAGCGGAGCCGCCGCGCAGTACGGCTCGGACGCCATCGCCGGTGTGATCAACATCATCCTGAAGGACAGCGACCACGGCGGCGGCTCGGAGACCACCGTCGGCCAGACCTACAAGTCCACCGGCAAGCTGGTGCAGGAAAACCTCGACTGGGGCGCGCCGCTGGCGGGGGGATCGATCCACTACGCCCTGTCGGCTTATCAGCAGGGGCCCGCCCCGGCCAACGACCCGGCCACCGGCGTGCTCTATCCGCTGGTGAAGGGAAGCCTCGACCCGCGCGAGGCGACCGGCAACCGCGACTATGGCAGCGGCTACGGCCGCTCGACCCTGAACACCACGGTCAACTTCGCCTATGACCTGAGCGTGCCGTTCAGTCGGGACTGGAACGTCTACAGCTTCTCGACCGCCAGCTATCGCCAGATCAAGGACGCCCGCGGCGCCTTCCGCCCCGACGACCTGTCGTCGCTGCCGGCCATCTATCCCGACGGCTTCCAGGCCTATCGTCGGATCCACGAGTACGACTTTCAGGCGACGGCCGGGGTGAAGGGCCCCTTCGCCGGCTGGACCTGGGACATCAGCTCCTCGTTCGGCCGCGACGAGGCCAAGCTGGGCGCCAGCAACACCCTGAACGCCTCGCTCGGTCCGACGGTGCTGCAGACCAGCTTCTACATGGGCAAGCAGATCTCCGAGCAGTGGACCAACAACCTCGACGTCACCCGCAGCTTCGACTTGGGCCTGGCCAAGCCGCTCGACGCCTCCTGGGGGCTGGAGCACCGCTGGGAGCAGTTCGAGGAGGTCGCGGGCGAGCCCAACTCCTACCGCAACGGCGGCTACCAGGTTCCGAACGACGGCACGCCCTTCGGCGACCTCTACGGCGGCCGTTTCCCGCAGGCGGGGCTGCAATCGTTCACCGGCGCCACCCCCGCCGACGCCAGCAGCCACAACCGTAACAACGTCGCCGTCTACCTCGACCTCGGGACCAACTTCACGAAGGACTGGTACGTCGGCCTGGCCGGGCGCGGCGAGCGCTACGACGACAGCTCCGGCGATTCCTTCAGCGGCAAGTTCTCGACCCGCTACGAGATCCTGCCGCACCTGGCCCTGCGCGGGTCGGTCACCAACGGCTTCCATGCGCCGTCGCTGGCGGAGGAATGGTTCTCCACGACGCAGAACACGACGGTGGTGGTGAATGGCCAGGGCGTCCTGGCCCAGACGAAGTTCCTGCCGGTGGACAACCCGATCGCCAAGGCGTTGGGGGCGACGCCGCTGACGCCCGAGACCTCGTTCAACTATTCGGTCGGTCTGACCTGGGCCCCGACCAGCCGCCTGCGCTTCACGATCGACGCCTATCAGATCGACATCCGCAACCGCATCGTCAAATCCTCGCCCATCTTCAATCTCGCGCCGGCGCAGGTCGCAGCCCTGGGGTTCCCGGGCCTGACCTCGGCGCAGTTCTTCACCAACGGGGTCAATACGACGACCCGTGGGATCGACGCGGTCGCGGAGTACCAGCAGTCGCTGGGCGACTTCGGCGACATCAGCTGGAGCGCCGTCTATTCCGGCAACGGCACGGAGATCACCCGCATCAAGGCCAACGCCGCCAACTTCAACGCCCTGGCGCAGCGGCAGTTGGTCGAGCAGACCCCGCGCTATCGCCTGACGCTGGCCGGCGACTGGACCTACGACCGCTGGAACGTACGGCTGCAGAACACGCTCTACGGCCGCTACGAGGAGCCGGTGAACAATACCCTGGACGAGGTCTTCCACCCGAAGTGGATCACCGACCTCGATGTCTCGTTCCGCGTCAGCCCGCGGGTCAAGCTGGCGGTGGGCGCGAACAACCTGTTCAACATCTTCCCCGACAAGGTCCCGGCTGCGGTCGTCGCCAAGACCGCCAATGTCGACTCCGTGCTGATCGGCGCGCCAGGCTACACCCTGGCCGGCTACGGCCTGCCGACCAGCGGCGGCGGGGTCTATGGCAGCATCGCCCCCTGGGGCCTGCTGGGCGGGTTCTACTATGCGCGGGTGGGGATCGACTTCTGATCGCGCTGTAGCGGGCGGCGCCTATTTCCGATGATCATCGAGCAGTCCAGAAAACAGCATTGGATCACCGACGCCCGCCTCCTTCAGAATTCAGCGCCCGGGATCGAAGATCTCAGAAAGACATCTGAAGGAGCAAGTAGATGAGCACAGCCGCCCTCGAGCGGTCGGCGGATTACCAGGCCGCCGAGCTGGAGATCCGCCCCCTGCAGCCGACTATCGGCGCCGAAATCCACGGCGTCGATCTCAGCCAGCCGATCTCGGACCGCACGCGCGACGAGATCAAGGCCGCGGTTCTGAAGCACAAGGTGGTGTTCTTCCGCGACCAGACGCTGAACGACGACAGCCAGGCCGCCTTCGCGGCGCGCTTCGGGCCGCTGTACACACACCCCAGCGCCCGGCGGCACGACAACATCGCCCCGCTGCACCGCATCGCCGCTGCCGACTTCAACGCCCGCGAACTGATCCCCGACCCGACCAGCGTCGAATCCGGCTATCATACCGACACCAGCTGGCGGCTCGTGCCGACCTGGGGGGCGGTGCTGCGCGCGGTGACCCTGCCCGAGGTCGGGGGTGACACGATTTGGGTGGACGCGCACAAGGCCTACGAGGGATTGTCGGAAGACCTCAAGGCCAGGCTCGACGACCTCTATGTCAACCACGACTTCCGCGCCGGCTTGGAGCCGCACGGTCTCGAATACCCGATCGTTTCGCACAAGATCGTCCGCACGCACCGCGAGACCGGCGAGAAGATCCTGTGGGTCAACTTCACCCAGCGCCCGCATATCCTCGGGCTCGACATCGCCGAGAGCAAGGCGCTGCTCGAAACCATCCTTTACCACTACAAGAAGCCGGAAAATCAGGTCCGCTTCTCCTGGCGGCCCGGATCGGTGGCCTTCTGGGACAACCGCGCGACGGTGCACTACGCCGTGCGCAACTACGGCGACTTTCCGCGCCTGATGCAGAGGGTCTTGATCGCCGACGAGCCACTCTGGTCCGACCTTTGAGCCTTGCGGGCGGCGGCGCTCCGGCGCGCCGCCGCCCGGCCTCGCCGTCAGAGAACCCGGCAGGCCTCCTCGAAATCGAGCCGCGGCAGGCGCTCGAACAGGTTCTCGTCCGTTCCATAGCCGAGGTTGCACAGGAAGTTGGCGCGCCAGGTCGTGCCGGCGAAGAACTCCTGGTCGACCCCCTTGCGATCGAAGCCCGACATCGGCCCGCAGTCGAGGCCGAGCGCCCGGGCCGCCAAGATAAGATACGCGCCCTGCAACGAGCCGTTACGAAAGGCCGTTTCCTCCGCCACCGCGGGATCCCCGAACCACGCGGCCGCGCCGGGATTGTGCGGGAACAGCTGCGGGATCTTCTCGGCGAAGTTCAGGTCATAGGCGACGATCGCCGTCACCGGCGCGGCCAGGGTCTTCGCCCGGTTGTTCTCCGACAGGAAGGGCGCGAGCCT
>CBJNAS010000321.1:0-4243 GCA_966434565.1 uncultured Phenylobacterium sp. | reverse complement strand
TAGCCGCCGGACTTGAGCGAGAAGTGGAAGATCGGGATCACCCGGTCCTGCAGCTCGCTGTTGAGATAGATCAGCAGGTTGCGGCAGGAGAGCAGGTCGATCCGCGAGAACGGGGCGTCCTTGATCAGGTTGTGCGGCGAGAAGATGCACATCTCCCGCAGCTCCTTGACCACGCAGTAGGTGGCGCCCTCCTTGACGAACCAGCGCGCCAGCCGCTCCGACGAGACGTGCCGGGAGATGGAGTCGGCGTAGCGGCCGCCGCGGGCCACGGCGAGCGCGCGGGCGTCGATGTCGGTGGCGAAGATCTGCACGTGCGGGGCCACGTCCATCTTCGCCATCTGCTCGCGCAGCAGGATGGCCAGGGAATAGGCCTCCTCGCCCGTGGCGCAGCCCAGCACCCAGACACGGATGCGGTCGTCGGCGCCCTTGCCGTCGAACAGCCTGGGGATGACCTCGCGCTCCAGGATTTCGAACTCCGCGGGGTCGCGGAAGAACTGGGTCACCCCGATCAGCAGGTCCTGGAAAAGGTGCTGCACCTCGCTCGGGTCGCCGCGCAGGCGATCGATGTAGCCGTCGATGTTGTGGCATTGCACCACCTGCATCCGCCGCTGGATGCGGCGCAGGAAGGTGGCGTGCTTGTAGCCGTGGAAGTCGTTGCCGGTTGCGTTGCGCAGGATGGCGGCGATGCGGGCGATCTGCTGGCCCACGTCCTCCCGCAGCGAGTGGGCCACCATGTCGGCGTCCGCCGTACGCACGAGGTTGGCGACGTAGGCCGCGATCTCCGGGCCGATCCGCGCGGCGGGCGCCCGCAGGTCGGCGATGCCGGCGGCAGTCTCCGCCTGGCCCCCCGGCTCCAGCTGGTCGTCGCCGCCCTCGGCGATGGCGAAGCCGCCACAGCGCTTGGTCATGGCCACCCCGGCCGCGCCTTCCGCGCCCAGGCCCAGCAGCACGACCACCACGCCGGCTTCCTCATAGCGCTCGGCCACCGAGACCAGCAGGCTGTCGATGCGGCCGTCGTTGGGCGTGGCCGCGCGCACGCGCAGCCGGCCGGCCTCGATCGTCAGCATGTCCTCGTCGCGGGCGAGGTAGATCTGGTTCGGGGCGAGCGGCGTCTCGTCGACCGCCCAGCTGATCGGCATCTTCGTCGCCGAGCGGATGGCCTCCAACAGTGGCTCGGAGGGCAGTTCGGGCTCGCGGCGTAAGACCAGGACGAAGCTGGCGCCGGTCTCGACCGGCAGGCCAGAGAGCATCGCCCCCAGCGCCTCCTGGTCGGTGACGGTGGCGGCGATCGCCACACAGGCCGTCGGGGCCGGCGGAGTCCCCTCGGGCGCCTTAGGATCCACGCTCCTGCGCCTCGCACTCTTCGCCATGCCGCCTCACGTACCGCCGGAGGAGCATCAATAGCCGCGCGCGCCTGTCGGCAGAAGGCCTCACGACGGCTCCTCCCCACGGCGATTCATCTGGAGCGAGAGGGTGGCCGCCTCCCTCAGCGTGGCCGCGTAGCGGCCGTATTCCTCTGCGCGTTGACCGTAGAGCTCGGCCACCGCCGTGCGGCCGTTGGCGCGCGCATCGCGGGCCATGCGTTCGACCAGCTCCACCCGCTCTTCCATGATCCGCATGGCCACGCGGATCGCCTCGTCCACGGCCTCGTCCTTCGCGGCGAGCTCCTCGGCGGTGTAGGCGTGACCGATCTGGCAGCGGAAGCGCAGCGGCTGCTGGCCTCGCACCTGCGACAGCACCCCCCCGCAGTCGGGACAGGTGAGCGCCGCGGGCTCGGCGTAGCGGCGCAGGACGTCGGAGCCCTGCCGCGCGCCGCTTGCGACCTCCACCTCGAACGCCAGGCTCTCGGGCGGCGGATGCGCCGGGCCCGCATCGAGCGCGGCGATCCGCCCGAGCAGCTCGGGCAGCTCGGCGGCGCTGGCGACATGGTCGGCGTCGACCGCTTCCAGCGCCGCGCGCGGCATGGAGCCCTCGGCGGCGTCGAGCGGATGCTGCACGACCGCCGTCCCGCCCGCCCGCTTGATGGCGTAGAGGCCGGAGGCCCCGTCGTTCAGCAGACCGCTCAGCACCACGCCCACCGCCCGCGGCCCGTAGGCCAGCGCGGCCGAGCGGAACATCGGGTCGATCGAGGGCCGGACCATGTTCTCCCGCGGGCCGAGGCCGAGGCGGATGGTGGAGTCGATCAGCAGCAGGTGCCGGTCCGGCGCCGCCACATAGACGCGCCCGGACTCGATCGGCTGGCCGTCGACCGCGGTGCGCACCGGCAGCGGCGAGGTGCCGGCGAGGCGCTCGGCCAGGTAGCTCGCGTGCGTCGAGGGAATGTGGGTGGTGATGAACACCGAGCCCGGAAAATCCTCGGCCAGGCCGCCGACCAGCTGCCGCAGCGGCCCGCTGCTGCCCGCCGAGCCGCCGACGACGAAAATGTCGCGCTTGGCCATCGTCCGCCTTCCGCTGCGCGCCCTTGATGGGAACAGCACCCAGGCGCCGCGGTTCCTCAGTCCTCCGCCTGCCGACGCAGAAACTCGTAGTGGGCCCGCATCTGCAGGGCGGTCTCCATCAACGAGGCCAGGAGCTCGCTCGCCAGCTGGGTCGGCCAGCCCCGGGCGCGCATGTCGGCGAGCAGCTCGCGTTGGCGCGCGATGCGCACGTCCGCCTCCGCGACGTGCCGGCGCGCCAACTCCAGGTGATGGGGGTCGTGGGCCACGGGTCCCGCCTTTCGCGCCCGCGACGCCCGCGGACCGCGACTTCGCGACCCTACGCCGATCCAAGGAGAATTACGAACAAAGTGTGATCATCGCTTGCCGAAAGCATCGCTATTCAGCAGCCGGTCGCGCGCGGCGTTGAGCTGGGCGGCCAGGCCGCTCGTCCCACCCTTGTCCGGATGCACCGAGCGCATCAGCCGCCGGTAGGCCGCGTGGACTTCGGCCGGGGTGGCGCCGGGCGCGACCCCGAGGATAGCGCGGGCTTCCGCCTCGCCGAGGCGTGCGGGGCCGGGCGGCGGCGCGGCCTGGCCGGGCGGGCGGCGCGTGGCAAGCGCGAGCCAGCCGCCCATCATCAGCAGCACCAGCGCCGCCGGCCATTCCTCGCGCACGCCGGCATAGGCCGCCCCCGCGAAAGCGGCGACGGCGAAGGCGCCGGTCAGCAGGCGCCATTCCCGGCGCGGCAGCAGCCGGCGCCGGCTGCCCTTCAGGACCAGCCAGAGGGCCAGCGCCCCCAGGATGAGATAGGCCATGCCTGGAGCACTCGTGCTCTAGAATCAAAAGTTTGAACGCGTTGTAGCCGCAAAGCCGGTGTCCACGTTTGCGCAACGCGCTCTATTCGGCGGCCAGCATCTCGCCGTCGAGGCCGCTGATGCCGAGCGCCATCATCACCGCGCGCAGCTCCTGGCGCGCGGCCACGTGCTGCAGCGACATGGCCACCGGCCGGATCTGCGGCGACAGGTCGGCGACCGTCAGGCCGAACGGGAAGAGCTCGCGATAGATCACCCGGTCGCGCAGCCCCGGCCCGACGCGGAAGCCCACCTTGCGGGAGAGCGCCGCCACGCGCTCGTCCAGGCGCTTGCGGTTGCGCGCCTCGGTGGGCGCCAGGCGGTTCCGCAGCACCACCCAGTCGATCATCTTGCGGTCCTTGGCGGCGCGGGCCTTGCGGCTGTTCCACACCGTCTCGGAGTAGAGGCTGTGACGGGTGAGCTCCAGCGTCACCGGATCGACCACGCCCAGCATGTCGAAGTCGACGAAGCTGTCGTTCATCGGCGTGACGATCAGGTCGGCGAGCCCGTGGGCGGCGCGGCTGATGGCGGTGTCGGCGCCGGGTGTGTCGATGAGCATGAAGTCGACGCCCTGGCTCGCCTCGGCGTAGGCGCCCTGGAAGCGGGCGAGCGCTTCCTCGTCCGAGACCTTCAGCAGCGCCTCGCCGGAAGAGCTGACCGGATGCTCGACCGGCATGGGCGCGGACTTGCCGTTCGCCGCCAGCCAGGCGCGGCGGTTGGCGAAGAAGTGGCCCATGGTCTGCTGGCGCAGATCGAGGTCGAGCACGGCGACCTTGGCGCCGGCGTGCAGCAGGGTCACGGCGGTGTGGATGGCGATGGTGGACTTGCCCGCCCCGCCCTTTTCGTTTCCGACGACTATGACGCTGGCCTGCGACATAGGCAGATCTCCCCCGAGCCCAGAGCGGCCGCGCGCCGACTCAGACCGCCCCAGGGTACGCCTGCCCATCCCGCCCCCGTCAACGGGGCGGATTTACG
>CBJNAS010000320.1:0-4248 GCA_966434565.1 uncultured Phenylobacterium sp. | reverse complement strand
GCCAGGACTGGACCATTCCGCCGACCATCGAAAATGAAGCGACGCCGTTCGCGATTGCAGATCGTCTCAAGGCGACGAGGGGCCGTGACGGCTGAGGCCGTCGCGCCGCGGCAACCGCCGGCGCGGGTCCAGGCTGCGGCATGGCTTTTCCGAATCGGTCATGATGGCGCTGCAAGCCTGATGGCGTGGCGCTCAACGCGCAGCCGCGATGTTCAGTTCAAGTACAAATCGCCAAGAGGCGGATGCTGGGGGCTGCGCCTCTAACCCGAAGGGGAGCGCGGTACATGGGATATTTTCGAAGGATAGGTGGCTGCCTCTCGCTTGGCACTGCGATGACAGCCGTTTTGGCGGCGACATCGGCCCAGGCGCAGGCGCGGCAGGCGGCGCCTGCGAGCGGCGCGCGGTCGACTGAGCTAAGCGAGATCGTGGTGACGGCGACCCGCCGATCGGAATCGCTGTCGAAGGTTCCGATCAGTGTCAGCGCTTTCAGCCAGAAGGAACTCGAGTCCAGAGGCGCGCGCGAGTTCTCGGACGTGGTCCGGTTGACACCGGGTCTTTCGCTGCAGAAAACCCCCACCGGCGGCAACGACGTCTCCATTCGCGGGATCGCCTCCAGCGCCGGCGCCTCGACGACGGGCATCTATATCGACGATACGCCTATCCAGGCCCGCAACCTGGGCTATGCCCCTAGCACGAGCTTCCCGAGCCTGTTCGACATCGACCGCGTCGAGGTCCTGCGCGGCCCGCAGGGAACGCTGTTCGGCGCCGGCTCGGAAGGCGGCACGGTCCGCTTCATCCAGACCGAACCGAGTCTGACGACCTATTCGTATCGGGGGCGAGCCGAGATCGCATCGACGAAAAACGGGGCGCCGAGCTATGAAGCCGCCGCGGCCGTCGGTGGCCCGATCCTCGAGGACAAGATCGGCTTCCGGACGAGCATCTATTATCGCCGCAACGGCGGCTGGATCGACGATGTGAACGGCACGTACAGCATCGTGGACCCCACCGCCGCATCCTATCGCGACGCGATAAACTTCTCCAAGACCTCGACGATCAACAAGAACGCCAACTTCGACACGGCGTTTCTGGTCCACGGCGCCTTGAAGTTGGCGCTGGCCGACACGTTCACGCTCACGCCTTCGATCACTTATCAGAAGCTGCACAACAACGATGGCGTCGGGCTGTTCTGGCTGGCCGCATCTGACCCGGGCAAGGGCAAATATGCCCGTTACCTTTACCAGGCGGGCGATCCTGCGACCAATCCGGCGCTCACGCCTTTGTCCGGAACCGACCGGGAAGCCGGAAACGATCGCTTTTATCTGCCGGCGCTGCGGGCCGACTGGGATCTCGGCTTCGCGTCGCTGACTTCAGACACGTCATATTATAATCGCCAAGAGACCCAGCGGGCCGACTATACCAGATATTATTATCGCTATATGACGCGGCAGTTCATCCCGCCGCCGGGTGCGCGGGCCAACTCCGATTTCCTCAACACGCAGCAGAACTTCGTTCAGGAGGTCCGGCTGCAATCGCATAATGCGGAATCGCACCTGCAATGGGTGGCCGGCGCGTTTTATTCCCACAATGTCCAGCACGATCGGCAGCCGATCTCCGAAAATTTCACCGCCAATCTTCCGGCGATCATCTTCGGTGGGACGACCGACGGCGACCCGTTCGGTCCGGGATCGACCGCGTTCGTCAACACCTTCGGCGTCCCGATACTGCCGGGTTCGGTCAGCTATGACGAGAACCGGCGCGTTGTCGAAACCCAGATGGCCGGCTTCGCCCAGTTCGATCTTCGCGTGTTCAGCACGTTGAAGCTGACCGCGGGCGTGCGGGTCGCGCGTAATCACTTCAAACAGAGCGTCGATCTGCTCGGTCCGGAAAGCAACATCAATGCGCCCTACGGAGCGCCCTGCCCGCTCGGCCCGGGCGGCTGTACGGTCGGCCAGGGACCGCTCGCGCCGGTCTACCCGAGCGCCAAGTCCGACAAGGTCGAGACATCTGTCACGCCCAAGTTCGGCGTGACCTATGAGCCGGACTCGCGCAATCTGTTTTACGCCACGGCGGCGAAGGGCTTCCGGCCCGGCGGGTCGGGGCCGATCATACCGCCCAACGTCTGCGATGCCGATCTGCGCCAGCTCGGCTACGCCGTGACGCCGACGACGTACAACTCGGATTCCGTCTGGAGCTACGAGATCGGCAGCAAGAACCGCTTCCTGAACGGCCGCGCCTCGGTCGCAACGAGCGCCTACATCATCAAGTGGAAGAACATCCAGACGGACATCGGGCTTCCGAGCTGTGGCTACGATTTCGTCGACAATACCGGCGACGCGACGGCCAAAGGCTTCGACGTGGCGGTGGAAGTCTCGCCCGTGGAAGGCCTGACCATCAGCGGGTCGGCCGGCTATACTGAGGCCACGTTCAACGAGACCGTTGTCCGCGGCACGGACGTCATCTTCCCGCGCGGTTCCAGCATTCCCGGGGCAAGCGCGCCTTGGAACACCTCCCTGTCCGGCATGTATAACCTGCCACCCATCGGAGACCTGAACATCTATACGCGCCTCGATTTCACTTACACGTCGCGTGAGCGGCGCGCCGGCCAGACCCAGCCCGGAGCGTTCGGGTTCAACCCGCTGCTGAAACAAACTCCGGCCTATTCGATGCTGAACGGACGCATCGGCTTCACCTTCGGCCGCTACGACGTCTCGGCCTTCGTCAGCAACATTACGGATGCCCACCCCTATCTGACGCTCCTTCCCGCATCGCGGCCAATCCAGAACGATCCCATCTGGACGGCGACGACGCTCAGGCCGCGCACCATCGGCCTGACCGTGTCCTTGAGACAGTGAGGCAGAGACCGGCGCCGGGGCGCCCGCGGGCCATGCGGTGCGCATGTTCGCTCGCAGTGCGACAGGATGAGGGGGAATGTCCGTGAGCAACGGCCTTAAGGGCAATTCCGTCTCGTTCGTCGGATCCATGATGATGGGCGTTGCGGGCAGCGCGCCCGCATCGTCGATCGCCCTTGGCATGGCGGCGCTGATCGCCACTGCCGGGGTCTTCGCGCCGGTCGCCCTCCTC
Source organism: uncultured Phenylobacterium sp. (assembly GCA_966434565.1). Classification (GTDB taxonomy): domain Bacteria; phylum Pseudomonadota; class Alphaproteobacteria; order Caulobacterales; family Caulobacteraceae; genus Phenylobacterium. The sequence goes on along the minus strand of CBJNAS010000320.1, from coordinate 1,167 downwards.
GTCTTCGCCGTTCCGATGCTCGGCATAGCGAAGGCCTATCAGGCCCTGGGCGCACGCGATGCGAACGCCGGAGCGTCCTACCAATGGACGTCCGCCATCTTCGGTAAGTTCCTGGGCTTCTTTTCCGGCTGGTCGCTGCTGGTCGCCACCCTGTTGTTCATGGTCAGCGGCACCGTCCCGATCGCAACCGCGACCCTCAACCTGATAGCCCCCGGCCAGGTTGGGAACGTCGTCACCACCTCGCTGGTCGCAAGCGCCTGGTTCGCGGTCGTCTCCGTGATCGTCGTCGCCGGCATCACCGTGACCAGCCGGGCGCAGACGTTGCTGACGCTGGCGCAGCTTGTGATCCTCCTCATTATCCTTGCCGCAGCGCTGATGCACATCCACACGACCGGAACCGCCGAGAAGTTCGGGAAGCAGTGGCTTGGCAGCGGACTGACACCCGGCAGCCTTGCGGCCAGCGCATTGATCGCCGTCTATTTCTACTGGGGCTGGGACGTGACCGCCAATCTGGGCGAAGAGACGGTCGGCGGCGGCAAGAAGGCCGGCCTCGGCGGCCTCCTCAGCATATTCATAACGATCCTGCTCTATTCCGGCTTCGCCGCCGTCGTGCTGATGGTGTTCCCGGCGCGGGACGCACAGAATCTGACGGACAACCTGATCTTCGACATCGCGAACCGATCCGGCCTTTCCCGTGCAGGCGGAATTCTCGCGTCGGCGGCCGTGATATTGTCGAGCATCGCGGCCCTCGAGGCGACGATGCTCATGTTTTCGCGGACCTTGTTCGCGATGGCTCGAGACGGATCGATGCCCCGCATGTTCGCAAAGGTCGACGATCGGACGCAATCTCCCTCGCGCACAATCTACGCCATCATCGCGCTGGGCCTGGTCCTGATCTGGGGATCCGCCCTGATGCCGAGCGTGAAACTGCTATTGTTCTCGTCGGTTCGGGCGCTGGGCTTGCAGGTCGACTATTATTTCGGGTTGGCCGGTCTGGGAGCGGCCTGGATCTTCAGGGATTGCTACAAGATCTCGATCCGGAGGTGGTTGGCGTTGTGCCTGTTCCCCGCAGCGAGCAGCATAGGGTTGATCGGCCTTGGTCTTTATGCGGTGTCGACCTTTGATCTGTGGACCAATGTCATCGGGATCGGCAGCTTTGCACTGGGC
>CBJNAS010000319.1:0-4249 GCA_966434565.1 uncultured Phenylobacterium sp. | reverse complement strand
GCCCTGATGGCCGAGGGCGCCATCGAGATCGCCCCGGTGGGCTTCATGCGCGGGCGCACGCTGAACAACGCCTTCGTGGTGATCGACGAGGCGCAGAACTGCACCTACGTCCAGCTGAAGATGCTGCTCACCCGGCTGGGCTGGCACTCGACGATGGTGATCACCGGTGACCCCGCTCAGTCGGACCTGCTGCCGGACCTCTCCGGGCTGGGCCCGGTCGCTGCAAAGCTGGAGGCAGTCGGCAACATCGCCGTCGTCCGCCTGGCCGACCGCGACATTGTCCGGCACCCGCTGGTGGCCGAAATGCTGGGCGTCTTGTAAGGTCTCGGACCAGCATCGATCGAAGCCCCCTCCCGCACAGCGCGGCGAGGGGGTTTTCTTTGCGGCCGTCGCGCCGGCCGGCTCGCCGAGGTAGCGGGGAGGCTGTATATTTGCGCCCAGCTGCTCAATCGGATGTTTGCGAGCATGACGGGTTGGCGTTCTGAGGCGCAGGCGACGACGGCAGGACGGGCGGTCGGCTACGCGCCGCTCTTCGGCCTGCAGATCTTTCTCGTCGAAGACGAGGCCCTGGTGGCGGCGATGCTCGAAGACATGCTCGCCGACTTCGGCTGCATCCTCGCCGGCGCAGCAGCCAACGTCACCGACGCGCTCGCTGCGGTCCAGGCCACGTCCGAGATCGACGCGGCGATCCTCGACGTGAACCTGGGAAGCGAAAAGGTCTTCCCGGTCGCGGACATCCTGGTCAGCCGAGAGATCCCCATCGTGTTTTCGACCGGCTTCGGCCCGGCAGATCTCGCCGAGCGCTATCCCGAGAGCCGAGTGCTCAACAAACCTTACGAACCCGAGGCGCTGGCGCAGCTCCTTGTCGAGCTCGCGCGCGGCCGGCCTCATTAGAGGCGCGTCGCCGCTACCGGTATCCGACCGCCCCGCCGCGGAACTTCGGGCGCATGCAGCCGCTTTCCGCGCAACGGAGGACGCCCCGCATGACCGCCGACACGCCCGATCCCCAGACGCCCGAGCCGGTCGCCAGCGGCGACCGCCGCGACGAGGTGCACTTCGAGCCCGACCCGAACCAGCTGGTCGTCGCCCGTTTCCTGACCCGCCCGCAAGGCCCCCTCCCGCCCGATATCCAGCCGGCCGATATGGTCCCGCCCGCCGTCGGCGACCTGCCGCCCGTGGAAGACGTGCGCGTCGCCCCTGAAAGCCCCTCGGTCTGGGACGCCCGACCGCCGGCGGAAGACGCCGAAAAGAGCGGCGAACCCACCGCACACTGAAGATTTCACGCCACGGCCTTGCGTCGGCGGCGCCGCGCACCTAGTTAGTTAGGCGACCTAACCAGTATGCAACGAGTCGCATGTCCGTCGCCGCCGCTCCCGTCGCGCCGCCCGCCCGCACCATCGTCGGCCTCGCCGACACGCTCCGGCCCGCCCTGCTGCGGCTGTCGCGCCGGCTGCGCAACGAGGCGCAAAAGGCCGGCCTCTCCTCCCAGGACGCCATCGTGCTGGGGCTGGTGAAGATGCGGCCCGGTATCGGCGTCAGCGCCCTGGCCGAGGCCGAGCAGACCTCGCGGCCGACCATGAGCGAACACGTCAAGCGCCTGGAGGTGGCGGGCCTGCTCGCCCGCGTCGAGGACGCCGAGGACGGCCGCCGCTCGGTTCTGACGCTCACGCCGACCGGCGCGCGCAAGCTGGACGAGATCCGCGCCCAGCGGAACGACTGGCTGGCGAAGCGCCTGGCGAAGTTGGAGCCCGCCGAGCGCGAGCAGCTCGCCGCTGCAGCCGCCGCCTTGCTGAGGCTCGCGAGCGTCGACTGATGAGCCAGCAGGCCCTGACCCCGCTCGGCGCCCCGTTCGCCGAGGACCACCTGCGCACTGCGAACCGGCCCAACTGGCTGGCGCCCGCCATCATCGGCTCGGCCCTGCTGATGCAGTCGCTGGAATCGACCATCATGTCGAACGCCCTGCCGGTGATCGCGCACGCGCTGCGCGAGGAGCCGCTGCAGCTGAACATGGCCATCACCATGTTCCTGCTGGCGTCGGCGGTGTTCCTGCCGGTGAGCGGCTGGGTCGCCGACAAGTTCGGCGCCAAGCGCATCTTCCTGGCCTCCATGGTGCTGTTCGCCGTCTCCTCGGCGGGCTGCGGCCTGGCCCACAGCCTGCTCCAGCTGGTGATCGCCCGCATCGCCCAGGGCGCCTCGGCGGCGATGATGGTGCCGGTGGGCCGACTGGTGCTGTTGCGAATGACGCCGAAGAGCGAGCTGGTGGCCGCCATGTCCGTGTTCACCATGCCGGCCATGGCCGGGCCGCTGCTGGGCCCGGTGCTCGGCGGCTTCATCGTCACCTACTTCGACTGGCGCTGGATCTTCTTCATCAACCTGCCGATCGCCGCGGTCGCCGTGGCCCTGGTCAGGGCCTTCGTCCCGGACGTGCGCGAGCGCGAGGTCGCGCCGATCGACTGGACCGGCGTGGCGCTGACCGGCGCAGGCCTCGCGGTGCTGATGTTCGGCTTCGAAAACCTCGGCCGCAGCATCCTGCCGGCTTGGCAGGTCGCGGCCCTGTTCGGCGCCAGCTTCGCCTGTTTCGGTCTCTACTGGCGCCATGCGCGCGGCAATCCGCACGCGGTCATCGACCTGGCGGTGTTCCGCATCCAGACCTTCGATGCGGCCACGGTGGGCGGCGGCTTCCTGCGGCTGGGCGTGGGCGCCATGCCCTTTCTCCTCGCCATGCTGCTGCAGGTCGGCTTCGGCATGAGCGCGCTGCACGCGGCCCTGTTGACCCTGGTGTCCTCCGGCGGCGCCTTCCTCATGAAGACCGCGGCCCCGCCGATCCTGCGCCGCTTCGGCTTCCGCGCGGTCCTGGTCGTGAACGCCGTCACCACCGCGGCAAGCTTCGCGAGCTTCGCCGTCTTCACCCCCTCGACGCCGGTCTGGATTATCCTGGGCCTGCTGGCCGCCGGCGGCTTCGTCCGTTCCCTGCAGTTCACCGCGCTCGGGACCCTGGTCTTCGCGGACATCGAGCAGGAGGCCATGAGCCGCGCCTCCACCACCTCGGCGGTCTGCCAGCAGGTCACCCAGTCGCTGGGCGTGGGCCTCGCGGCCGCCCTGCTGCACGTCCTGCAGCTCGCCCGCGGCGAGGACCACCTGACCTGGCAGGCGGTCGCCCCGGCCTTCGCCGTGATCGGCGCGGCGAGCCTCCTTTCCCTGCCCTGGTACCTCCGCCTGCCGCGCGACGCGGGCCACGAGGTCAGCGGCCGGCGCGTCTGAACGGTGGCGCAGCGCGCATCCAGCTTCTAGCTTGGGCGCGCATGAAGGTCCTCGCCCTGCTCGCCGCGGCGGCTCTCGCCGCCGCCGCCGTCGCGCCCGCCGCCGCCCAGCCTGCGGAGACGAAGGGACAGCCCTCCGCGGCAGCCGCCGCCGGCCACCTGGCCCTGCCGACCGACGTGGTCCCCGAGCGCTACGAGATTCGCATCGCCCCGGACGCCGAGCGCCTCGCCTTCCACGGCCACGCCCGGATCGCCCTGGTCGTGAGACGAGCCACCGACCGGATCGTGCTGAACGCCGCCGATCTCGCCTTTGAAAGAGCGAGCCTCGGCGGGCGCACCGACTCCCCGCGCATCGTGCTGGACGAAGCCCAGCAGACCGCCGCCTTCGTCTTCGCCTCGCCGATCGCCCCCGGTCGCCACCTGCTCGACATCGACTACACGGGCCAGATCTACGAGCAGGCCTCCGGCCTCTTCGCCCTCGACGCCGAGACCGGCGGCCGCAAGGTCCGCGACCTCTTCACCCAGTTCGAGAACTCGGACGCCCGCCGCTTCGCGCCGCTTTGGGACGAGCCGGGGATCAAGGCTGTGTTCGCGCTGACCGTCGAGGCGCCCGCCGGCGCGATGGCGGTCTCGAACATGCCGGTCGCCGCCGCGGCGGCCCTGCCCGATGGCCGCACCGCCATCACCTTCGCCGACACGCCGAAGATGAGCGCCTACCTGTTGTTCCTGGGCCTCGGCGACTTCGAGCGTATCCACCGTCAGGTGGGCGGCGTCGACCTCGGCGTGGTGGTGCGCCGCGGCGAAGCGGACAAGGGCCGCTTCGCGCTGGACGCCGCGAGCGAGCTGCTGGGCTATTATGACGACTACTTCGGCGCCCCTTTCCCGCTGCCGAAGCTGGACCTGGTGGCGGGCCCCGGCCAGAGCCAGTTCTTCGGCGCCATGGAGAACTGGGGCGCGATCTTCTCCTTCGACCGCGACCTGCTGATCGA
>CBJNAS010000318.1:0-4266 GCA_966434565.1 uncultured Phenylobacterium sp. | reverse complement strand
GCGGTCGGTTCGACGTCGCCTTCTGGGTGGACGAGCCGTACGACGCGGCGCTCGAGGCGGTGAAACTCTGCGAGTTCGAGATGGCCCTGGCGGCCTCGACGGAATACCTGCAGGCCCACGGCAGGCCGAGCACCGCCGCGGAACTCAAAGAGCACCAGTGCCTCATCGAAAGCCACCTCTCCCGGCCCGGAGAGTGGCGCCTGTCCAGTGATCAGGTGGTCGCGGTCAGCCGCGGTCCCTTAACCTCGAACAGCGTGCGCGTGACGCGCGAGGCGATGCTGGCGGGCATGGGGCTGGCCTATCTCCCGCGGTTCCTGATCGAGGCGGATCTCGCGTCGGGGCGCCTGGAGCTGGTTCTTCCGCAGATCGTGTCTCACCGCCTGCCGCTCTATGTCATGTTCCCTAAAGGCCACTACATGCTCTCGAAGGTGAAAGCCTTCGTGGATTACTTCCAGGCGGAGTTCGGCTCGGGGGAGGTGGGCGCGCGGTTCCTGAAGCGCGCGCCGGATCAAATCGAGGCTGCGCCGCACGAGCCTTGACCTGACCCGGGACGGGTCTAGGGCGCGACGATCGGCAGTTCTGGCCTTCGCACCCCTTGCCGCAGCGCCAGGCTGCTGCTCCTCGCCGGGCGTGGTCCAGGGGGAAGGGGGCCTGGCGCGGCCGGGTCAGACGTCCTGGCAGTCGTTGGGGAAGCCAAAATACACGGCTCCAAGATTGCGGGCGTAGGGGAAGGGATTGTTCGCGACGTGCGCCCGCGCGCAGTGGATGTCGAGGAAGGCCCGCTGCACGGTGTTGCCGCGGTAGATCGCCCTCCCGCCGCTGAACTGCATCAGCTTGTCGATCTCGGTCACGCAGCGGCTGACCGTCATGGTCGTCGAGAGGGCGAGCTCGGCGCGGCGCAACATCGGCCAGTCGCCGGACTCGGCGCGCGCGGCGAGTTCGCTCAGGTCGCGCTCGAGCACCAGGTCGAGTTCCTCGAGAGTGCGCGCCGCCTCGGCGACCGCCTGTTGGATCGTGGTGTCGCGCGCCAGCCGCTCACCGGTATAGGTCGCGCGCTTCTCGCGGGTGGCGTCGACGAAGACGCCCAGCGCGCGGCGCAGCGCGCCGAGCGAGGTGGTCGACACGGTGCGATTGAACAACTGCGCGAAGGGAATGCGGTAGAGGCTCGACGTATTGACCGCATGGCCGGGGCAGGCCAGCTCGAACATGTCCTGCTCGCGGATGGTGCGATGGTCCGGCACGAAGGCGTCTTCCACGACGATGTCGTTGCTGCCGGTGGCGCAAAGCCCCATGACGTCCCAGGTGTCGATGATCTGGTAGTCCGGCCGCGGAACCAGGAAATTCCGCGCCTCGGGTTCCGGATTGTCCGGCCCCGGGGGGACGACGGCGCCCAGGATCACCCAGTCGCAATGGGCCGAGCCGCTGGAGAAGGCCCAGCGCCCGCTCAGGCGGTAGCCGCCGTCGACGCGCCGCACCTTGCCGACCGGCATGTAGGAGGAACTGATCCGAACCCTGTCGTCCTGGCCCCAGACGTCCTGGGCCGCCCGGTCGTCGAACAACGCCAGCTGCCAATTGTGAACGGCGAGCACGCCGTAGACCCAGGCGCTGCTCATGCAGCCTTCCGCAAGGGTTCTGGCGATGGCGCAGTAGACGCTGGGCGCCAGCTCATAGCCGCCGTAACGGGCGGGCTGAAGCACCTTGAAGAAACCCGCCGCCGCAAAGTCGTCGAGGGTTTCCCGCGAGACCTGCCGGGCGGCGTTGGCCGCCGCCTCGCGTTCGCGAAGGACCGGCACGAGTTGCGCCGCGCGCTCCAGCAACGATGCGCCCAGCTCGCCCGAGGCATCGGCGTCCAACCGACGCGGACCTTGGTTCATGGCGCGGTTTCCTTCGTCTGAGCGCCCGTTCGGGCGGCGCTATAGCGCAACAAATGAGGAGATATATGACAAACTGTTGACGAAGAGCAACCATCAACCGAGCGCTGGAGGCGGCGCTTCGTGATTGCCGCGTCCCGCTGCAGCCCGTTCACGCTGGCGCCCTAATGCGCCCAATTGGGTTGCATAATATCAACAATAACCCAATAAACATGGTTCTTGTCGACTAATCGAGATTTTTGACGTTAGCGTGACGCCAAATGGAGTGCGGGGCCGCCCGGGGAACAGGGGGCCGGCCGCGCGATGGCTCGGTCGAGGGGAAAGTGATGACGGTTTCGAATCGTACGCGATGGCTGGCGACCGCCTCTTGGTTGATCGGCGGACTGGCGGGGCTGGCGACGCAAACGGCGGCCCGCGCGGAGAGCGCCCCGGCCGTGACGGCGACAAACGCCACGACGATCGGCGAGGTGGTCGTCACCGCGCAGAAGCGGGCGCAGAACATACAGGATGTTTCGCTCGCCATCACCGCGGTGGGCGGCGACGCCGTCAAGGCGATCGGTCACCAGGACGTGACGGCGCTGGTCAACCACGTGCCGAGCCTTCAGGTCCAGCAGTTCAGCCCGACCACCGTCGCCTTCAACATCCGCGGCGTCTCGCAGAACGACTTCGCCGATTCGCAGGAGGCGCCGATCGCCTTCTATAACGACGAGGTTTACGTAAGCGCCATGTCCGCGATCAGCGGGCAGAACTACGATCTCGAGCGGATCGAAGTGCTTCGCGGCCCGCAAGGGACGCTCTTCGGGCGCAACGCTACGGGCGGCCTGGTGCAGTATGTCACGGCCAAGCCCACGCGCAGTCTCCAGGGCTACGCCACCGCAACCTTCGGCAGCTACGGAGAGATCGGTACGGAAGGCGCGATCAGCGGTCCGTTGACGGACCGCATCCGCGGACGGCTGTCCTTCAGCACCGACAAGTACGACGGCTACATCAAGAACCGCATCGGCCCGGACGTCGGCAGCCGCCGCTTCTACGCCGCTCGCCTGCAGTTGGAGAGCGACGTCGGCGATAGCGGCCTGCTCCGGGTCAAGGTGCAGGCGATGCGGAACGACCACGAAACCAGCGCGCCCTACACCTGGCTCGGCGCCTCGGCGAACGGCGAAGGCCTGGGCGTCGCCAACGCCGGCCCGGACTTCTGGGGCTTCACCGAACCGGACAAGGATCCCTTCACCGCGTCCTTCGACACCGTCCCGCGGTTCAGCCGCACCTACTGGAGCGCGACCGCGCGCTACGAGCAGGACCTCGGCGGCGGCGTACAGCTGACCTCGATCTCGGACTACCAGTCGATCAAGAAGTTCTATGGAGAGGACAGCGACGTCTCGCCCATCGAGGCTTTCAACTACTTCCAGCGGCAACACCTCTGGCAAGGGTCTCAGGAGCTTCGGCTTTCGGGCAAGACCGACCGACTGACCTGGGTCGGCGGCGTCTACGGCCTGGTGGTGGTCTCAAACGCGCACGCAAACATCGTGGCGCCGATCTATTCCCTGGACCTCGTCGCGGGCGGTCCGCAGCGCACGACGTCCTACGCCGTCTTCGGTCAGGGCGAATACAAACTGACCGACACGCTAAGTTTTGTGCTGGGCGCGCGCTACAGCTACGATCGGAAGAAGGACGATTATCATCACGTGATCAACGGCGTGATCGATGATGTGTTCAATCCCCAGGTAAACGGACTGGCCATTCAGAGGTACAAGAACTGGTCAGGTAAAGCTGGAATCGAATACCGGCCCGAACCAGGCATGCTATTCTATGTCAGCGCCAACCGCGGAACCAAGAGCGGCGGCTTTGATATACCGAACTTCCCGGCGACAGATGCCAGCGGAAACTATGTAAATTCCACAATTCCGTACAAGCAGGAAGTCCTGACCAACTACGAGGGCGGCTTCAAAGTTTCGGCCCTCGATCGCAGGTTGGACCTCAACGGATCCGTCTTCCACTACGATTACCACAATTATCAGGCCTTCATCTTCGTGGGCCTGACGGCGGTCATCCGCAATCTGCCGGCCGTGGTGAACGGCGCGGAGTTGGAGATCAATGCACATCCTGTCGATGGGCTGACGACGGGGATGTTCGTCACCTACCTCGACACCAAGGTGAAGAACGTCACCCTTCCGACCGGCGGCTTGACGGACCGTCTGATGCCTCAGGCGTCGAAGTGGAGCGTGGGCTGGAACGCGTCCTATCGACACGACCTTGGCCCCGGAGCGTTCACGCTCTCCACCGACTGGCGCTACGACAGCAGCAACTATTTCTCGACGTTCAACGCGCCCATAGACCTGGAGCCCGGCCACACACTTGGCAACGTACAGGCCTCATATACGATGAATTCTTGGACGGC
>CBJNAS010000317.1:0-4269 GCA_966434565.1 uncultured Phenylobacterium sp. | reverse complement strand
AGTCGAGCTCGGTGCGCGGATCGCTCTCCTGGGCCTCGAAGCGGGCGAACAGCTCGGCGATGCGCGCCTGTTCGGCGGGGCTGAGCCGGCTGGGCTTGCGATCGGGCTTGCGAGCGGATTGGGGCTTGAGGGCGGGCTTGGCCATGGAGGCTGGAAGATGGCGCGCGCACACGCGCTTGTCACCTGCCGGGGCCTTCAGCCTGGGCCACAGGGGATCTATGGTGGTCGGACATGGCGGCGCCCCTCTACATGGACGCGGAGATCCGGCCGAACCGCTCGCTGTCCGAGCGGGGGTTCATCATCCTGATCGCCATCGTCACTCTGGCCAACTGCGCCTCGGCCGCCGTGTTCATCGCGGTGGGCGCGACCTTCGTGCCGATCTTCCTGGGGTTGGACCTGCTGGCGGTGATCGTGGCCTTCCTGGCCAGCTTCCGCGCCGGGCGGCGCGTCGAGCGAGTGCAGGTGTCCGCCAGCGAGATCCGGGTCACCCGCGAGACGCCCAAGGAAAGCCTGCTCGTCTGGCGCTCGCCCACCGCCTTCACCCGGGTCCGCGTGGAGAAGGAGGAGGAGCGCACCGTGGCGCTCAAGCTCGCGCTCTCCGGCCGCGAAGCCGAGGTGGCCTCAGCGCTGAGCCCGCGCGAACGCGCCGACTTCGCCCAGGCCCTGGAGCGGGCGATCTGGGAGGCGCGGCGGGAGCGGGGTTAGGCTACTTCATCGTCATTGGCCGCATCTTCAGGTCGGCCAGCAGGGCCGCGTCCTCGTCCTCGCCGGGATTGGCGGTGGTCAGCAGCTTGCCGCCCACGAAGATGGAGTTGGCGCCGGCCAGGAAGCACAGCGCCTGCAGCTCCTTCGACATGTGCTCGCGCCCGGCGGAGAGGCGCACCACCGACTTCGGGCAGACCAGGCGGGCGACGGCGATCATCCGCACGAACTCCAGCGGATCGACCGGGGCGGCGCCGCCCAGCGGCGTGCCCGGGATCGGCATCAGGTCGTTGATCGGCAGGCTGTCCGGATGCGCCGGCAGGCTGGCCAGTTGCTGGAGCAGGCCCGCCCGGTCGCGCCGGGTCTCGCCCATGCCGACGATGCCGCCGCAGCAGGTGGAGAGGCCGGCGTCGCGCACCGCCTGCAGGGTCTCGAGCCGGTCCTGGTAGGTGCGGGTGGTGACGACCTGACCGTAGTATTCCGGCCCGGTGTCGAGGTTGTGGTTGTAGTAGTCGAGCCCCGCGGCCTTCAGGGCCTTCGCCTGGTCGGGCCTCAGCATGCCGAGCGTGGCGCAGGTCTCCAGGCCCAGCGCCTTCACGCCGCTGATCATCGCGGCCACCTTCGGCAGGTCGCGGTCCTTCAGGTCGCGCCAGGCCGCGCCCATGCAGAAGCGCTGAGCGCCCCCGTCGCGGGCCGCCTTGGCCGCAGCGAGGACCGTCTCGGCCTGCATCAGCTTGGAGGCGGCCGTGCCGGTCTCGAAATGCGCCGACTGGCTGCAGTAGCCGCAGTTCTCGGCGCAGCCTCCGGTCTTGATCGAGAGCAGCTGGGAAAGCTGGACCTCGGTCGGGTCGAACCCGCGGCGATGCACGTCCGCGGCGCGGAACACGAGCTCGGTGAACGGCAGCTCGAACAGCGCCTCGACCTCCTCCACCGTCCAGTCGTGGCGCGGCTGGGCGGGGTCGATCACGCGCTCGGGGCGGACGGGGGCGTTCATGCCGGCTCCTCGGCTGACGGACGAAAATCCCCTCGCACCTATACGCCAAAGCCGGCTGCGGCAACCGCACCGGGGTCGCGGCGTTCGGCGTCACGCGTCGAATCTTGATCTAGGGCATGTACGGCTCCGGCGTCCGGTGTATTTTCCCGCGCCGGGGCGAGGAGAGCGGAAGGCCGACCCATGCCGCAGGCCCAGGAGATCGAGCTCAAGTTTCTCTGCGCCCCCGAGGACCTGGGGCGCGTTCTGGCCGCGGCGCCCGAGGGCGACGAGGACACCCGCGAGCTGATCAGCGTCTATTTCGACACGCCGGACCTCGACCTGCAGAAGGCCGGAGCCTCGCTGAGGGTGCGCGAGAGCCAGGGCCGGCGGGTGCAGACGCTCAAGCGCGGCGACGGCCTGGCGCGCGAGGAGCACGAGGCGCCGATCGCCGGCGACGCCCCCGACCCCAGCCTGGGCCCGCTGCCGGAGCTCCTGCCCGACGGGCGCAAGAGCGAGCTTCGGCCCGCCTTCCACGTCCGCGTGACCCGCCGCCAGCGGCTCCTCCGCTTTGAGGGGGCTGAGATCGAGCTGGCGCTGGACCAGGGCGAGGTGCGCGGCGGCCGCCGCTGCAGCCCCATCAGCGAGGTCGAGCTGGAGCTGAAATCGGGCGCGCCGAAGGCGCTGTTCGGCCTGGCGCGCGAGCTCAGCCATGCCGCCCCCATCTACCTGTCCTTCGCCAGCAAGTCGCAGCGCGGCCAGGCGCTGGTCGCCGGACAGCCGCTGCACGCCCACAAGCGGGCGCGGGTGGCGCTGGGACCCGGGGCCACGGTGGCGCAGCTGTTCCAGGCGATCGCCCGCAGCGCGCTGGAATCGCTGGCGTCCAATGCCGAGGTGCTGCGCCTGCGTCCCGATCCGGAGGCGGTGCATCAGCTGCGCGTCGCCGCCCGCACCCTGCGCAGCGCGCTTTCCACCTTCAAGGCGGCGGTGACCGATCCGGACTTCGAGCAAATCAAGGGCGAGCTGCGCTGGATCGCCAAGTCCTGCGACCAGGCCCGCAACCTCGACGTCTTCACCGCGGAGACGCTCGCGCCCGCCGCCAAGCTCGCCCCGCCGCCCGCCGGGCTGGAGGCGCTCGCCGCCGCCATCGAGGGCGCCCGCGAGCACGCCCGCGCCGAGGTGGCCCAGGCGGTGGGCTCGGCGCGGTTCCGCGACCTATTGATCGCGGTCACCGGCTGGGTCGACACGGGCGAATGGCTCGCTGGCGAGATCGCGCGCAAGCCCGCCCGCCCGTTCGCCGCCCATGCCCTGCAGGCCCGCCGGCGCAAGCTGATGAAGGCGGGCCGCTGCCTCGCGGAAGTCGACGACCATCGCCGCCATCAGGCGCGCATCGAGGCCAAGAAGCTGCGCTACGCCGCCGAGGCCTTCCAGAGCCTGTTCGGCCGCAAGCTCGCCGCCCGCTTCATCCACCGGCTCAAGGCGTTGCAGGACGAGCTGGGCGCGTTGAACGACCTGGCGACCGCCGAGACCCTGCTCGGCGGACTGGGCCTCGCCCCCGAGGCGGCGTTCGCCGCCGGCGAGCTCGTCGGGATGAAGTCCACGGACAAGCCGCGGCGCGTGAAGCGCGCCGCGCGCGCGCTGGAGCGGCTGGAAGGCATGGAGCCCTTCTGGCGCTGAGCGAACTTGGCCCGCGCTTGCGAAATGATGTTGCCGGGCGGAAAGATTAAGGGATTGTTAAACCGAACGTGGCCGCGCAGGGTCACCTTGTGACGCTTTGATATGAGCTCCCGCCAAAAAAGGGAGCCGGAGGAAACCGCAACCAGACGGGAGGGGCCAATGAAGCTGGCCTTGTTGATCTCGTTCGGCCTGGCGCTCGCCGCCGCGAACGCCCAAGCCGCACCGGCGCACGCCAAATGGATGGGAGAGGCGACCTGCGCCGCCTGGCCCAAGGAGCAAGCCTACAACGACTTCGACAAGGCCCTGATGCTCAACTGGGTGCTGGGGTGGCTGTCGCGCAGCGGCAAGGAGGGAACCGACGTCCTCGCCCAGATCGATCAGCCCACGGTCAGCGGCTGGCTCGACCGCTACTGCAGCGCCCACCCCGACGACACCCTCATCTCGGCCGCCGCCCTGCTCGAGACCGAGCTCAGCGCCAAGAGCCACTACAGCCGGCTGTGACTTCCCTCCCCATGAAGGCTACGGCATTCACTCGACGCGGGGAAATGACATAAAGATATCTTTATATGATCCTTGCCGCCTTGCGGAAGGGCCGCTATAGAGCGCGCCAACGCGCCAAGCCCCGCAAGGACAAGACATGACCGACTACGTCGTGAAAGACATCGCTCTGGCCGACTGGGGCCGCAAGGAAATCGAGATCGCCGAGACAGAGATGCCGGGCCTGATGGCCGTGCGCGCCGAGTTCGGCAAGGACCAGCCGCTGAAGGGCGCGCGGATCGCCGGCTCCCTGCACATGACCATCCAGACGGCGGTGCTGATCCAGACCCTCGAGGCCCGCGGCGCCGAAGTGCGCTGGGCGTCCTGCAACACCTTCTCCACCCAGGACCATTCCGCCGCCGCCATCGCCGCCGCGGGCACGC
>CBJNAS010000316.1:0-4271 GCA_966434565.1 uncultured Phenylobacterium sp. | reverse complement strand
CGCGGCGCTGGAGCTCTGGCGGCCGCAGCTGGCCGGCGCCGTGGTGGCGATCGGCAATGCGCCCACCGCCCTCTTCCGCCTGCTGGAGATGCTGGCCGCGGGCGCGCCCCGCCCAGCCGCGATCATCGGCATGCCGGTGGGCTTCGTCGGCGCGGCGGAATCCAAGGCGGCGCTCGCGGAGCTCTCCCCCGCGCCCTGGGCGATCATCCGTGGACGCAAGGGCGGCAGCGCCATGACCGCTGCCGCCGTCAACGCACTGGCGAGCGACGCCGAATGAACGCCAGCGAGCTGCAGCGTGGCGCGCTCACCGTGGTGGGCGTGGGCCCCGGCGACCCCGAGCTCCTGACTCTCAAGGCGGCGCGCATCCTGGCGTGCGCCGACGTGGTCGCCTTCTTCGCCAAGCGGGGGCGGCCGGGCCACGCGCGGCGCATCGTCGAGGGCGCGCTCAACCCGCGCGCCGAGCAACTGCGCCTGGAATATCCGTTCACCACCGAAGTCGCGCTCGACGACCCCCGCTACCTCGCCGAGATGGGCGACTTCTACGAGACCTGCGCCGCCCTGCTCTCCCAACGGCTCGACCGCGGCTGCGCGGTGGCCCTGCTCTCCGAAGGCGACCCCTTCTTCTACGGCTCGTCCATGCACCTTTACGACCGGCTGAAGCTTCGCTACCGCAACGAGGTGGTGCCGGGCGTCACCGGCATGAGCGGTTGCTGGGCCCAGGCGCGGCTGCCGATCTGCCATGGCGACGACGTGCTCTGCATCCTGCCCGGCACCCTGGAGGAGGCGGTGCTGGTCGAGCGCCTGCGCGCTGCCGACGCCGCTGTGATCATGAAGGTCGGCCGCAACCTGGCGAAGATCCGCCGCGCGCTGGGCGCCGCCGGCATGCTGGATCGCGCGGTCTTCGTCGAGCGCGGCACCATGGGCGACGAGCAGATCACCCCCTTCGCCGAGCTGGGCGAGACGGCGGCGCCCTACTTCTCCCTGGTCCTGGTTCCTGGCCGGCAGAGAGCGCGATGAGCGGCCGCGTCCTCATCGTGGGCCTGGGCCCTGGCGATCCCGCCCTGCAGGCGCCACGCGCCGCGGAAGCGCTGGCGAAGGCCACCGACCTCGTGGGCTATGGCCCCTATGTCGCGCGCGCCCCAGAGCGCCCGGGCCAAACGCGCCACATCACCGACAACCGCGAGGAGCTTTCCCGCGCCCGGCACGCCCTCTCGCTGGCCGGCGCCGGCCGCACCGTGGCCGTGGTCTCTTCGGGCGATCCAGGCGTCTTCGCCATGGCGAGCGCGGTCTTCGAGGCGGTGGAAGCGGGCGAGCCCGGCTGGCGCGACCTCGAGATCGAGGTGATCCCGGGCGTCTCGGCCATGTTCGCCGCGGCCGCCAGGCTGGGCGCGCCGCTGGGCCACGACTTCTGCGCCATCTCGCTCTCCGACAACCTCAAGCCCTGGGAGGTGGTGCTGGAGCGGCTGACCGCGGCGGCGCGCGCCGGCTTCGTCATCGCCCTCTACAACCCGATCTCCAAGGCGCGGCCGTGGCAGCTGGGCGCCGCCTTCGCGCGCCTGCGCGAGATCCTGCCGGCGAAGACCCCGGTGGCCTTCGCCCGCGCTGTCAGCCGACCGGACGAGCGGATGATGATCGCCGAGCTCGCTGAGGCGCGGCCCGAGCACGCCGACATGAGCACCCTCGTCCTGGTGGGCTCGGCGCAGACCCGGCGGATCGCGCGGACGGACGGCGGAAGCTGGCTCTACACCCGGCGGAGCCTGGAGGCGGGGTCGTGAAGGGGTTCGCCGTGATCCGTCCTCTTTACCTCCCCATGAAGGGGGGGAAGAGCGGTCCGCGCCTCCAACCAGGCCATCGCCCCGTCCGCATCGCTCACCCGCGTGACGTCCACGCCGGCGACGTCGGGCGCTGGAGGCCGCTGCACCATGACCACCGGCACGCCGACAGCGCGGGCCGCGGCGAGCTTGGCGGCGGTGTCCGCGCCGCCGGAGTTCTTGGTGACCATCACCTCGATCCGCTCGCGCGCCAGCAGCGCCCGCTCCTCGGCCTCGCCGAATGGCGGGCGGGCGGTGATCACCTGGGCGCCCGGGGGCAGGCTCTGCGCCGGCGGCGGCTCGATGCTGCGGATCACATACTGGTGCTGCGGCGCCTCGGCGAAGGGAGCCAGGTCCTTCTGGCCGACGGTCAGCAGGACGCGGCGCGGGCTCCCGCCCAGCGCCCGGGCGGCGGCGGCCATGTCCGGGACCGGGGTCCAGCGGTCGCCGGCCTGCGCGGTCCAGGCTGGCCGCTCGACCAGCAGCAGCGGCGTCCCCGTGCGCCGGGCCGCCTCGACAGCGTTCAGCCGCATCTGGGCGGCGAAGGGATGCAGCGCGCAGACCAGCGCCTCCGCGCCAGGCTCACGCAGCCACTGCGCCAGGCCGGCGGCGCCGCCGAAGCCGCCGATGCGGTGCGGGATCGGCGGCAGGACCGGGGACTTGGTCCGGCCGGCCAGCGACAGCACCGGCTCGAACCGCGCATCGCCCGCCAGGCGCCGGGCGAGCGCCGAGGCCTCCGCCGAGCCGCCGAGAATCAGGACGCGCAGAGGGGACATGGGCCGGCGGGAGGTCTCGGATGACGGGATCGGCGGCGGATGCGCCCTGGCTGGCCATTGTGGGGATCGGGGAAGACGGTGTCGAGGGCCTGACCCACGCCGCCAGCGCCCTGGTGCGCAGCGCCGAGCTGGTCGCCGGCGGGGCGCGGCACCTCGCCCTGGCCGCCCCGCTGATCGCCGGTGAGACGCTCGCCTGGCCAAGCCCGCTGGCCGACGCCATTCCCCGGCTGCTCGCCCGGCGCGGACGGCCGACCGTGGTGCTGGCGTCCGGCGATCCCTTCTGCTTCGGGGTGGGCGGCCTGCTGGCGCGCCACGTGCCGGAGGCCGAACGCATCTGCCTGCCCGCGCCCTCGGCCTTCGCGCTCGCCTGCGCGCGGCTCGGCTGGGCGGCGCAGGAGGTGGCCCAGGTCTCCCTCTGCGGCCGCCCGCTGGAGCCGCTCGCGCCGCTGCTGCAGCCCGGCCGGCGCCTGCTGGCGCTGAGCGCGGACGAGACCACGCCCGCCGCGCTCGCCAGCTTCCTCGCGGCCCACGGCTTCGGCCCGTCGCGCCTGCACGTGCTGGAAGCCCTCGGCGGGCCGCGCGAGCGCCGCCGTTCGGCCAGCGCCGAGGATTTCGATCTCGCCGGCGTTCAGCCCCTGAACCTCGTCGGGGTCGAGGTGGCGGCCGGCCCGGGCGCGCAGATCATCCCGCTGGCCTGCGGCCTGGCGGACGAGCTGTTCGAGCACGACGGCCAGATCACCAAGCGCGAGATCCGCGCCGCCACCCTGTCGGCCCTGGCGCCGCTGACGGGCGAGCTGCTGTGGGACGTGGGCGGCGGCTCGGGGTCGGTCTCGATCGAATGGATGCTGCGGCATCCGGCGAACCGCGCGGTCATGCTGGAGCAGAACGCCGAACGCGCGGCGCGCGCGGCCCGCAACGCCGCCCGCCTCGGCGTCCCCGGCCTGCGCATCCTCCAGGCCCGCGCGCCGGAGGGCCTCTGCGGCCTGCCCGCGCCGGACGCGGCCTTCCTGGGCGGTGGGGCCAGCGATCCGGCGGTGATCGAGATCGCCTGGGCGGCGCTGCGCCCGGGCGGCCGGCTGGTCGCCAACGCCGTGACCGTCGAGACCGAAGCCGCCCTGCTGCAGGCGCGCAGCCGCCTGGGCGGATCCCTGACCCGGCTCTCGGTCGAGCGGCTGGAGCCGATCGGCGGACTGGAAGGCTTCAAGCCGGCCCGCACCGTCACCCAATGGATGGCGGTGAAGCCATGATCGTCGCCGGGGTGGGGTTCAGCTCGGCCTGCGGGGCCGAGGAGCTGGCGAGCCTGGTGCGCGCGGCGCAGGCCGAGGCGGGACTGCAGGCCGCCGCCATCGCCGCGCCGGCATGGAAAGCCGGAGCCGACTGCCTCGCGGCCGCCGCGGCCATGCTCGAGCTGCCCGTCCTAGCCATTGGCCGCGACCAGCTGGCGGCGGCCGAAGATGGTGTCGTCACCCAATCCGCCCTCTCCCGCGCCGCCGCCGGCGTGGGCTCGGTCGCCGAGGCCGCGGCGCTCGCCGCCGGCGGGCCGGGCGCGCGGCTGGCGCTCGCCCGCATCGCCTCGGCCCACGCCACCTGCGCGCTTTCTGAAGGAGACCACGGATGACCGTGCATTTCATCGGCGCCGGGCCCGGCGCGGCGGACCCGATCACCCTGCGCGGCCGCGACCTGC
>CBJNAS010000315.1:0-4274 GCA_966434565.1 uncultured Phenylobacterium sp. | reverse complement strand
GACCGGCCGGGACGTCAACGGTTGCCGGCCTTATCGAGCGGAACCTCCTCTCCGGCGATGAACACCTGCTCGACCTTCGTATTGTGGACGTCGCCGATCGCGACCTTGAACGGATTCTGATCCGTGACGATCAGATCGGCCTGAAGCCCTCTCTCGATCGCCCCGAGGACCTGACGCCGGCCCTCCGCGGCGGCGGCGTTCACCGTGAAGATGTCGAAAGCCTGCTTCAGCGTCACGGCGTTGGCGGGCGACAAGGCCGGACCGGTGTTCCCCGGCATTTTGCGGGTCACCAGGGTCTCCATCGCAAGCCAGGGGCTCACGGAGGGAACGACCGGCCAGTCGGATCCGGCGATCACCACGTCGCCGGCGTCGATGGCCGCTCGCACGGGGTACCAGCCCGCCATGCGGGCGTCGCCGACGACGCTGCGGGCCACCTGCGTTCCGGGGGTCATGAACCAGACATAAGGAGAAAATTCGAACGCCGCGCCGGCGGTCCGAGCCTTCGCCGTGTCACCCTCGCCGATCCAGCCCGCGTGCGCGATGCTGTGCATCTTGCCCAGGTAGCCATTCCTGGCCCGCACCGCCAGCACGGCGTCGACCGCCTCGCGAACGGCGCCGTCGCCGGCGGCGTGCATTTTCACGCGAAAGCCCATCCGGTCCGCCTGGCCCAGCACGTCCTCCAGCTGAGACGGGGTCAGCAGCAACAGGCCCCGCCCATGCTCGGCGTCGTGCTCCATACCCAGGTACGGGACCAGGACCGAGGCCGTGCGCGGGGTCAGCGGCACGCCGTCCAGGAAGATCTTGATGCAATCGGCGCTGAACCGGGGCCCGGAATAGAGCCCGATGTCGTAGGAGAGCTTCATGCCCTTCTCGTAGCGCCGACATCCGATGACGCGCTGTTTGAGGGCGCCGGCGGCGTCGACCTGCCTGTAAGCCGCCAGGGTGTCCGGCTCGAGCCACGCATCGGTCAAGGACGTGATGCCGTAGTCGAGCATGACCCCCAGCGCCCACTCCAGATCCGCAGCCCTCTGGCGCAGATCGGGAGACGGGATCTTGGCCACCACCAGGTCATTGGCCTCCTCGCTCAGGATGCCGGTAGGGTCCCCTTGCGCGTCGCGATCGATCACGCCGCCCGAGGGCGCCTTGCTCTCCCGCGTGATGCCAGCGAGCGTCAGGGCGCGGCTGTTCACCCAACGCGTATGGTAGCTGGAATCGATCAGCGCCACCGGGTTGTCCGGCGCGATGCGATCGAGGATCTGGCGCGTCGGCTGCTCCTTCAGGTGGCTCATGCCCCAACCGCCGCCGGTGATCCATTGCCCCGGTTTGGCTCCGCTCACGCACGTCTTGATCGTGGCGACCAGGCCGTCCATGTCGGCCGTTTCATCCAGCTTGCACTCCCGGTGTTGCGCGCCCGCGAACGGCGGGTGGGAATGCGAGTCGTGCAGCCCGGGCAGCAGGGTCCTGCCCTTCAGGTCGACAAGCCGCGTCTGCGGGCCGCGCATGCCCATGATCTCGTCTTCGCCGCCGACGGCGGTGATCTTGTCGCCCACGACCGCGACCGCCTGCGCCCAGCCGCCTGGCGTGTAGACCTCGCCATTGTGAAGAATCAGACCCGGCGCGGCCGCGCCGGGGGCTGTCGCGGCGAGCGCCGGACTGAAGATCGCCAGCGCGGTCGAGATCGCTAGCGCCGCAGCGCGCAGGGACGCGCAGGATCGTGCAACTCTCGGTGACATGCCGTGAAGCCCTCCGCCAGCCGTGCTGCCCACGATCGCGGCAGTCCTCGGCATGCTGTTAGCTATTGGCAATACTGATTGCACATCTAATCCGATTGTTGAAGATGCGCAACGACCTGGGCGCCTTTTGCGCCTCGGCCCATTTGCGAGGGGGTTACAAATGGTCAGGGTGAAAAGGGGGGTGCTGGGCGCCAGCGTGATCACGTTGAGCCTGTGCGGATTCGGTCTGGCGTCTGCGCGCGCGCAAACCGCGGCGCAAAGCAACGCGAGCCCCGTGCTCAACGAAGTCGTCGTGACCGCCCAGAAACGGGTGCAGAACATTCAGCAGGTCGGAATTGCGATTACGGCGGTGAGCGGCGAGCAGCTTAGCCAGCTCAACATCAAGGACACCAACAGCATCGCCAACATTGTGCCGGGAGTGTTCATTTCCAATCTCGGCTCCCAAGGCATCACCACCTTCACCATCCGCGGGGTCAGTCAAAACGATTTTTCCGACCAGAACGAAGCTCCCAACGCCATCTATGTCGACGGAGCCTATGACAGCTTCATCGGCAGCGCCGGAATCGGCATGTACGACATCGAGCGCGTCGAAGTTCTTCGGGGACCGCAGGGGACGCTGTTCGGTCGGAACGCCACCGGCGGCTTGGTACAGATCATCACCCGCAAGCCGACCCGCGAATTTGAGGGCTATGGCGAGCTCACTGGCGGCCAATACGGCCTGGTCCAGTTCGACGGGGCCGTGGGAGGCCCGCTGACGGATGATCTTCGGGCGCGGCTGTCCTTCTCCACCAAGCATGGCGATGGGTACATCCGCAACACGGTGGGCGGCAGGCTCGGCGGCGCCAACAACTACAGCGGCAGGTTGCAGGTCGAATACGAGCCCACGGATCGGTTCAACGTCCTGTTCAAGGCGCACTACAGCAAGGACGATGTTGACGGCGCCACGACCTACGGCAGCCGGCGTGCGATGTTCGACCTGAACGACCCAGCCCATCTCGTCACCGTGCCGAAATCGCAGGCGCAATACGTGGCGTTCTGCAATGCGGTGTTCGGGCCGAATTTCCCGGCGCCGGTGGTGGTCACCGCGACCAGCAATTGCGCCGGCTGGGAGCCTCCAAAGCCGAATGACCCCTACGTCACGGCGATCGACAATCCCGGTATTATGAAGCGGGAGTTCTACGGGGGAACCGTGACCGGCAACCTCAAGCTTTCCGATTCCCTGAGCGTGGTGTCCATCACCGACTATCTCAAGCTCAGGCGCGACGTCAGCGTCGACACCGACGGAACGTCGTTCCGCATGTTCAATTTCGGCAGCGACGCCGACAGCGATCAGGTTTCCCAGGAACTGCGCTTGCACGGCAAGACGCCCCGTTGGGATTGGGTGACCGGCCTTTACTACATCAAGATCGATCATCAGATCGATACCGGCATCGATGCCTTGCCGGACGCCTATACCCTTGCCAAGGCCAACCCCGGCGTGCTGTTTCCGTTCAAGACCCTCAATCACGTCCAGCAGCACACGACCTCCTATGCCGTATTTGGGCAAGCTGAGTTCAGGCTGAACGACCTGTTTTCACTGATCGGCGGGTTGCGCTGGAGCCACGATGACAAGCGCATCGAAATCAACCCGAGCTGCGTCAACGGGTTCCTGCCGTTCGCCTGCGCGGTCATCGCCCCGCCCGGCTCGGTTCAGGGCGATGGTTTCACCTCGGCCAACAGCGGCGGCTTGAATCGTCAGAGCAAGGGCGACTGGAGCGGCAAGTTCGAGCTCGACTACCATCCCAGCCGCGACTTCCTCGTCTACGGCGGCGTGACGCGGGGGCAGAAGGGCGGTGGGTTCAACGCCGCGGCGATCGCCGGCATTTCGCCCGCAGCGACCCCCTACAAGCCGGAAGTGCTGACCAACTACGAGGCGGGTTTCAAGTCGACGATCCTCAACAGGACAACCCGCGTGAACGGAAGCGTCTTCTACTACGATTACAAAAATTATCAGGCCTATACGCTCACGGGACTGACGCCGACGATCTTCAATACGTCAGCGACGGTGAAGGGCTTCGAACTCGAATTGCTGACCCGCCCGGTGAGCGGCCTCACGCTCTCGGGCAGCGCCGCCTACCTCGACGCCGTCGCCCACGACGTCCCTTCCAACCTGCGCGGCACGGGCGTGAATCTCGGCGACCAGCAAATGCCGGAGTCGCCCAGGTGGTCGTTCGACGGCCTCGCGCGCTATGAGTGGCCGGTGCTCGAGGGCAAGATGGCGATCCAGGCGGACGGGCGCTATGTCGCCAAGCGCTATTTCAACACCGTGAACCACCCGGCGCTGACTGACGGAGCCCATTTCGTGCTCAACGCCCGGCTAAGCTACGCCATGGCCGGCGGCCGCTGGGAAGTCGCCGTCTGGGGCAAGAATCTGACGGACAAGGTGGTCGTGGATTCGGGTTTCGACCTGTCGGGCACGAACGGCAGCATGCCCCTGGCGATCGAGCCGCCGAGATGGATTGGCGGAAGCGTAAGCTACAGGTTCTACTGACGGCCGGGGAG
>CBJNAS010000314.1:0-4290 GCA_966434565.1 uncultured Phenylobacterium sp. | reverse complement strand
GTCTTAGAACCAGGCCCTCAGGCCCACTACTAAGCGCGCCGCGGCGGGATCCTCGCCGGCGGCGCGGACGTAGTCGGCGGGCTTGCCGACCTTCCGATCCCAGGAGACGCCGATATAGGGCGCGAACTCCCGGCGGATCTCGTAGCGCAGCCGAAGGCCCAGCTCGGCGTTGGACAGGCCCGAGCCGGTGCGCATCTCCGGGATGTTCTGGGCGGCGAAGTTCAGCTCGGCGCGGGGCTGCAGCACCAGCCGCTGGGTGAGCCGGAAGTCATAGGTTCCTTCCGTGCGCGCCAGGACGTCGCCTTGGGTGGAGACGAACAGCGCGCCCTCGACGTCGAACCAGTAGGGGAACAGCGCCTGCGCGCCCACGGTGAGGTAGGTGCGGCCGCGGGGCGCGAAATCCTGGCGCACCCCGCCCTGAAGATCGACATAACGGCCGACCGCGCGCGAATAGAGGGCCTGGACCTCGCCACTGTCGAGGCCCTCCTTGACGCTCCCCTCGCCCTCGGAGCGCACCACCAGGCGATTGAGGTCGCCGCCGAACCAGGCCTGGCCATCCCAGCGGTAGCCGTTCTGCTTCCCGCCCACCTGGTACTCGAAGAGGTTCAGCATGACCTTGGAGAAGCGCATGCCTCCCATCTCCTCGTGGACCATGGCCCGGGCGTGGGCCATGGCCTGAGGATCGAAATAGCGGTCGGCCGCGTAATCGCCCGTCCAGGGCGGAAGCGGCTGCGCCGGCGCGGCGCTGGGCGGCGGCGCTTGCGCGGGCTGCGCCGGAGCCTGCATGCCGGGCATGTTCGCCATGCCGTCGTCCTGGGCCGTTGGCGAGGCGGCGGCCGGCGCGGGCGGAGCTTGCGCCGGCATCTGCATGCCGGGCATTTGGCTGTGGTCCATCTGCTGGGCCGCTGCAGGCGTGGCGAGCAGGACCGCGGCGGCGGCGAGCAGCGCGGGCCGGTTCATGCCGCCTTCTCCGCGAGCGGACGCACGGCGAAAACCTGGAACATGCCGGCGGCCATGTGCAGGAACATGTGGCAGTGGAAGGCCCAGTCGCCGGCCTCGGGGGTGAAGTCCCAGCTCACCTTGCCGCCCGGCATGACGTTCACTGTGTGCTTGCGCGCCCCGTGGCCATCCGGACCGTCCACCAGGTCGACGAAGTGGCCGTGCAGGTGCATTGGGTGGGACATCATCGTGTCGTTCACCAGGATGACCCGCGTGCGCTCGCCAGTGCGGAACAGGTAGGGCTTGCTCGTCTCGCTGTACCTCTGCCCGTCCAGGCTCCACATGAATCGCTCCATGTTGCCGGTCAGGTGAATTTCCACCGTTCGGCTCGGCGGACGCGGGGCCGGCGTGGGCTCGAGCGCGACAAGGTCCCTGTAGACCAGCACCCGGTGGCCGACGCTTTCCAGCCCCTGCCCGGGCTCGCCGGTGCGGTTCTGGGGCATGGGAGCGATCATCTGCACGCCCGGCCCAAGCTTCACCTGAGGGGCGTTCATCGGGTCGAGCATCGACATTGTCATGCCGCCCATTTCGCCCATCACGTCCGAGCCGCGCGGCTTGGGCGGCGCCATGCCCGGCGGGGGCGAGGCGGCGGGTTGCGCCGGCATAGCCATCCCGGCCATGTCGCCCCCTGAGGCCTTCCCGCCCATCTGCATGGCGGACATGTCCATGCCCATATCCTTCATGGTGTCCACGGGACGTCGCCTCAGCGGCGGGACCTCGGCGGTCATGCCCAGCCGCGGCGCCAGTGTGCCGCGCGCTATGCCGGAGCGATCCACGCTCTCGGCGACGATCGTGTAGGCCCGGTCTTCCGTCGGCTGGACGATGACGTCGTAGGTTTCGCCGTTGGCGATCTGGAACTCGTCCACCTCCACGGGCCGCACGTTCTGGCCATCCGCCGCGACGACGGTGAGCTTGAGCCCGGGAATTCGCACATCGAAGATGGTCTGCGCGCCAGCGGCCACGAAGCGCAGCCGCACCCGCTCGCCGGGCTTGAACAGGCCCGTCCAGTTGTCCTTCGGCCCGCGGCCATTCATCGGATAGCTGACGATCGCGCCGGTCACGTCGGCGATGTCGGTGGGGTCCATCAGCATCTTCGCCCACTCGACGCGTTCACGGAACGTCTGGTCCTTCCCCGCGAGCAGGCCGGCGATCGTCTGGCGCTGGTAGTTGAACACCCCGCCTTCCTGCTTGAGCTTCGCCATGATCCGCGCCGGCGGGATCAGGCCGAAGTCCGAGAGCACGATGACGTGCTCGCGGTCATAGGCCACCGGGTCCGGACCCTTCGGGTCGATGATGATGGGGGCGAACATGCCCTCCATCTCCTGGAAGCCGGAATGGCTGTGATACCAATAGGTCCCGTTCTGAATGACGGGGAACTCGTAGACGAAGGTCGAGTGCGGCGGGATGCCCGGAAAGCTGACGCCGGGCACGCCGTCCATCTGGAAGGGCGTGAGCACCCCGTGCCAATGGATCGAGGTCTCCTCGTCCATCCGGTTCTCGACGGCGATGCGGACCGTCTGCCCTTCCTTCAGCCTGAGCAGCGGCCCCGGCATGGTCCCGTTGATGAGGACCGCGCCGCCCGAGCGGCCGTCCACCGTCCAGGGCCGGCGCTCGACGGTGAGCTTGATGTCCTCGCCAGACAGCATCGGCATGGGCGGCGCGCCCGCGCTCCCGGTCTGGGCCCACGCCGGCCAGACGCTCGCCGCGGCCAAGCTGCCGCCGAGCAGGGCTGCGCCACGAAGCACGCCGCGCCGATCGAAACGTCTCATCGCACAAATTCCGTTGACATACCCCTGGGGGGCACCGGCATTACGCCCCAGTTCGGCGCATCGCTCAACCGGGCTCAACGCATGATCGAAAGCAGACGGCCCGACCTTGATCGAGGTCAGCGGCCGAGCGTCGCCTTTTCAACACAGATGAACGGCAGCTGACGGTGGGGCTCAGGGTCGGCTCAGCCGGATTCGGCTCTCTTACGTCTACGCCTCGGCGGCGGAGGAGATTGATCGATGAAGAAGCTTGTTCTGGCGGCGCTCGCGGCGACGTCGTTGATGGTGGTGGCGGCGCCCGCCTTGGCCCATGAGGGCGATGACGACGACTGGGCGGTGGAGTCCTACGACTCCTTCAACCAGCAATATCATCATATCTGGGACGGCATTCAGCACGGCATGAGCGATGGCTCTTATACGCCGCGCGAGGCCAACTACTTCTATCGTCAGCTGCGCTACATCCAGGCGCGCGCCGATTGGGAGCAGCGGACCGGCCAGTTCGATCCCGAGGAAATCAGTGACCGCCTGAACGACCTGCATGAGCGGATGCACGTCGCCCACCAGCGCGGCCACGAGCGGCTCGACAATGGCGGCTGGGGCTACGGCTACCAGCCCTACGGCGGCTACCGCGGCTGGTAGACCGCCCTCCGCGGCTCCTCCCCTCCCCTCGAATCTCTCAAGGACCTGACCGATGAAGCTCAGACTCATTGCGGCGGGCGCAGCGCTCGCCCTGGCTGGCGCGGCGACTGAAGCCTCCGCCCATGCCCACCTGCTCACCTCCAATCCGGCGGCGAACGCCGCCGTGCCGGCGCCGAAGCAACTGACCCTGAAGTTCAGCGAAAAGCTGCAGCCGAAGTTCTCCGGCCTGTCGGTGAGCATGCCGCAGATGAACAACATGGCCGCGCCGGTGAAGGTTGCGGTCTCCAAGGACGGCAAGAGCCTGGTCGCGACCCCGAACACGCCGCTGTCGGCGGGGGTCTACAAGGTGAGCTGGCACGCCGTGACGGCCGATACGCATCGGGTCCAGGGCGCCTACACCTTTACGGTGCGATGAGCCGGTGGAGGCCGCGCTCGTCCTCGTCCGCCTCGCGGCCTTCGCCAGCGGCGTGGCCCTGTTCGGCGCGCCGCTGTTCGTCCTCTACAGCGGCCCTGCCGATCAGATCGCGCCCAAGCGGCTGAAGCCGCTGCTGATCGGTGCGGCCGTGCTGTCCGCGATCACAGGGGTCGCTTCCCTGATCCTGCAGACGGGCGAGATGGCCGGTGATCCCGCTGCAGGGCTGGACCCCGCCACCCTGAGGGACGTGATCACGGGCGGGGGCTTCGGCGCCTCGATCCTCGTCCGCGCCGGCGCGGCCTTGGTCGCGGCCGCCCTGCTGCTCGCGCGCCCGGCCGGTCGGCGTCTCTGGGGCCTCACAACAGCGCTTGGCGCGGTCGCCCTCGCAGCGCTGGCCTGGGCCGGGCACGGCGCCGCCGACGAAGGCGCGCCGGGCCTGGCGCACGCGTGCGCCGACGTGACCCACCTGCT
>CBJNAS010000313.1:0-4300 GCA_966434565.1 uncultured Phenylobacterium sp. | reverse complement strand
TCGATCTTCACCAACGACCTGCGCGAGGCCGAGCTGTTCCTCTCGGCGCGCGGCTCCGACTGCGGCATCGCCAACGTCAACATCGGCCCCTCCGGCGCCGAGATCGGCGGGGCCTTCGGCGGCGAGAAGGAAACCGGCGGCGGCCGCGAGGCCGGCTCCGATGCCTGGAAGGCCTACATGCGCCGGGCGACCAACACAGTGAACTACGGCCGCACCCTGCCGCTCGCCCAGGGCGTACGGTTCGAGGTGTAGCTACTCCGCCATCTCGGGCGCGGTGATCTCGATGCGCGCCCGGAAGCCTTCGGGCTCGAAGGCGGGCTCGACGCGTCCGCCAGCGCCCTGCAGGACCGCGGCCAGCAGGCGCATGCCGAAGCCCTGGCGTGTGGGCGGCGCGACCGCCGGGCCGCCGGCTTCACGCCACTCGAACGCGCCCCGCCCCTTCGACGCCGGGCCCAGGGTCAGGCTGACCCGGCCAGCCGTCGTCGAGAAGGAGCCGTATTTCAGCGCGTTGGTGCCCAGCTCGTGGAACATCAGCCCCAAGGCCACCACGGAATCGCCGGGAACTGTCAGCGTCTCCAGGCCGGGATCGAAGTCGAAGCGGGCCAGGTCGAAGACATCGAGGGCCTGCCGCGCGAGGGTGAGCAACGGCAGGGGCGCGCCTTCGGCCGCTGTGGCCAGGTCCTGCGAGCGGGACATGGCCCCGATGCGGGCCATCAGCACGCGGGCGAGGTCGTCGACGCTGTGCGCGCCGCGGGCCGCCTGGTGCACCATCGCCGACAGCACGCCCAGGGCGTTCTTGTTGCGGTGGGCGAGCTCGCGCATCTGCAGCCGCCGCTGCTCCTCGGCGTTGCGCCGCTCGGTGATGTCGAGGGCCGCGCCGTGGAGGGTCTTCAGGCCGTGGCGGTCGCGGTGGACTCGCTGGTGCTGCTGCACCCAGCGAACATCACCGTCCGGACGCACGATGCGGTGCTCGAAACTCCAGTCCAGGCCCTCCGGCGCCTGGATCGCGCCGCGGGCGCCTTCGCGCACCAGCGCCTTGTCTTCCGGATGCACCGACCGGGCGAACATCTCGACCGTCACCGGGTGCTCCCGGGCAAAGCCATAGATCTCACGAACGCGGTCGGAGCAGTCCACCGCATCACGATCGTCGCGGTTCCAGTGATAGACGCCAAGGCCGGCCACCTCGATGGCCTGCTCCAGGCGCCAGCGCTCCACCTGGCGCTGTTCGGAGAGGCGCTTGGCCTCGGTGATGTCGACCATCAGCCCCTCCCATTCGCGGGAGCCGTCCGGTCGCGGGCGCGCCGCCGCGGTCACCCGCCGCCAGCGCGGTTCGCTCCCCGGAATTACGATCCGCAGCTCGACGGAGCCCACGCGCCCGTTGGCGAACGCCGCCGCCGCCGCGGCCAGGAGCTGCAGGCGGTCCTCGTCCGGGACGAAGCGCACGAAGGCCGCGGGGTCGGCCATGAGCGCCTCGGCCGAGACCCCCAGCATCTGCTGGCAGGCCGCGCCGACATGCACGAAGCGGGCGTCGCGGCCATCGGCGCTGACCAGGACGCGATAGGGCAGTCCGAGCGACAGGGCCTCGGCGACATCGGCAAAGGTGGTTGTGTCCACGGCGGCGTTCGTCAGGTCGAGCACGGAGACCTTCTCCCACCGACCCGCCGCCGTGTCGAGGCAAGCGATTGTCGCGCCCCCTTTCTACAACGCAGGCGCGAACCTACAAACCTCAGGCCCGCGGCAGGACCACCACCTGGTTCGGCAGCTGGTCCGGATTGTCCTTCGGGTCGCAGGGAAAGCGCTCGGCCAGGACATCGCCGCAGAGGCCGACGGCGGCGGCGATCCCCGCCCCCGCCTCGCCGCGCCTGAGGCCTTCGACCAGGGCCGCCATGGCGCGGTCCCAGACGTGGCGCTCCACATGGGCGGCGATCCCCTCGTCGGCGATCAGCTCGGCCATCCGCTCGGCGAAGGAGACGAAGATCAGCACGCCGGTCCGCTCGCGCGTCAGGTGCAGGTTCTTGGAGGCGAACTGCTCCAGCGCGCGCTTGCGCACCCGCTCGCGCTTGAAGGGCCGCGGAGTCAGCGCCCGCCGCACCGGCGGGACGGCGACCAGCAGGAAGGTGATCACGAACAGCGCCGCCTGAACCACGATGGCCCCGACCAGGGCCTCGCGCGCGGCCCGCTCGGCGGCCTGGCTGACCTGGGCCGCGGTCCAGCCGCCGAACAGGTCGGGGACGCTCACGTGCACCCCGCCCAGCAGCAGCAGCGCCGGCCCCAGCAGCGCCACGCCGGCCGCCCAGGCCAGCGGGGTCTCGCCGTAGTCGCCGCTCTCCTCGCTCACCACGACGTAGAGCTCGCCGGTGGTGCGCGCCTCGGCCTCGCGGATGGCCGCCTCGATGGCGGCGGTGTCGGAAGGGCCGAGCTTCATCACCAGCTCCCGGAGGATCCGCCACCGCCGAACGAGCCGCCGCCGCCGGAGAAGCCCCCGCCTCCACCGCCGCCGCCCCAACTGCCCCCACGCCCGCGCCCGCCGCCGGAGAGCAGCATCGGCAGGATCCACCAAAGCCCGCCGCCGCCGAACCCGCGCAGCAGCGAGCCCAGCACCCAGAAGATGACGACAATGGCGACGATCAGGCCGATCGGCACGCCGCCGCCCGTCCCGGCCGCTTCTTGCTGCTGCTGGACCTGGGCGGCCTTGGCGACGTTCTGCCTGGCCTGGTCGTCCGGCAGGGCGAGCTGGCCGACGATCGCCTCGGTCCCGTCGACCACACCCTGCTCCATCTGGCCGGCGCGGAACCGGGGCAGCACCTTCTGCTGCAGGATGACGCTGGAGAGCGCGTCGGTGAGCACCGGCTCCAGCCCATAGCCCACCTCGATGCGCACCTTGCGCTCGCTGGGGGCTACGATGAACACCACCCCGTCGTTCTGCCCCTTGCGGCCGATCCCCCAGGTGCGGCCGAGCTGGTAGCCGTAGTCGGCGATGTCGTAGCCCTGTAGGTCGGGGATGGTCGCCACCACCAGCTGGTGGCCGGTCCGGGCCTCCAGGTCGGCAAGCTCGGCCGTGAGCTTCTGCGTCGCCGCTGGCGACAGGATGTGCGCCGCGTCGGCCACCCGGCCGGTGAGCGGGGGGAACTGCGGCGCGGCCAGCGCGGCGGTGGCCCAGAACAGGGCGAGCAGGGCCAGTACGAGGGCCCACCGCTCTCCTCCGAGCGAAGCGAGAGAGGGAGAGGCCGGGAGAGGGCGGCGCAGAATTTCCACTCGCGCCGAGGTTCCGCAACCATACGCGGCGTCGCGGCCGCGCAGCCCGACGCCGCACCTGCGGCATGGCTGGGCCACCCTCTCCCTACCCTCTCCCTCTCTCGCTTCGCTCGGGGAAGAGGAGGAGGCCGCGGTCGCGTTTCGCCTCACTGCGCCTGGGTGTTCGCCGCCGGCGGCGCGGATCCTGGCGTGATCGGCGGCTGGCCGACCGGCGGGGCGCCGAAGTTCACCGTGGGCGCGCTCTGCGCCGCGGCGGTGGCCTGGAACAGCTGCATGGGCTGGGAGCTCGCATAGGCGGTCTTGGCCCACAGCACGGTCGGGAAGGTCCTGAGCGTGGTGTTGTAGTCGCGCACCGCCTCGTTGTAGTCGCGCCGGGCGATGGTGATGCGGTTCTCCGTCCCTTCCAGCTGGCTCTGCAGCGCCAGGAAGTTCTGGTCGGACTTCAGCTCGGGATAGCGCTCCTGGATCACCATCAGCCGGCCCAGCACGCCCGACAACCGGTCCTGGGCCTGGGCGTACTGCTGGAACTTGCCCGGATCGGTGATGGTGGAGGCGTCCACATGGACCTGGGTCGCCGCCGCCCGCGCCTGGGTCACCTCCACCAGCACGCTGCGCTCCTGGGCGGCGTAGGCCTTCACCGTCTCGACAAGGTTGGGGATCAGGTCGGCGCGGCGCTGGTAGTCGTTCTGCACGTCGGCCCAGGCGGCCTTGGCCCGTTCCTCCTTGGTCGGGATGGCGTTGATCCCACACCCCGCAAGCAGCACGGGGCCGACAAAGACGAGCGCGAGACGCGCCAGGCGGTTGCGAAGGGATTTCACGGGGCGGGCTCCGGGCTGTGGCCAAGCTGCAGCATGAACGAGCCGCCTCTATTTGCGCTTGGCATTGATCGAACGCAATGGCGCGGCCGGAGCGGGGCGGAACACGATCCAGCCGGTCGGCAGCCCCGCGGCGCGCACGCCGCGCAGCGCCATGCGCCCGCCCTTCACCTCGATCACTGTGTCCTCGCCCTCCTGCCGCACGACGTAGGGCGTCCCTCGGTCCAGCT
>CBJNAS010000312.1:0-4336 GCA_966434565.1 uncultured Phenylobacterium sp. | reverse complement strand
CACGCGCCCGACTTCCACGATGACGCCGTCCTTGACCGCCACATCCGCCGTGAATGGCGCAGCGCCGGCGCCGTCGACGACGGTTCCGCCGCGAATGACGAGATCGAAATCAGCCACGTCCAATCCTCCAAGTTTTGCGGCCGGCGCTCGCACCGGGGCGCCAATTGAGGGCGGCCGGGCGGGCGAGGACGCCGGGTAAGGGGGCAGCGGCGGCGTATCGTCCCGCAGCCCCGGCTCCGGGGCCACGGCCCGACTGCCCGGGGCGGGGGCCCCAATCGCGGGGAGCGCCGGCCGACACTAGGGCCAATGCGCCGATCTTCCAATCTTCGCGCAAGCTCGGGGGGCGCCTCATCACATCCTCGGCGAATGTCCGCCTTCAATCGACGATCCGCGCGAGCGGCCGATTGCGGTCGAGCGCCGGGTCCAGGTAGCGGCCGACCTTGTAGTCGCCCATGATGGTGGTGCGCTGGGCCAGCCGTTTGCAGTCGAGCGGAACGCCCTTCGCCGAGTGGATCACGCGCCAGTTGTCCCAGACCACCATGTCGTCCTGCCCCCAGCGGTGATGGTAGGCGTAACGGTCGTCGCAGAGGTGGGCGGCGAGTTCGGCGAGCAGCGCGTCGCTTTCGGACCTGTCCATCCCCAGCACATACCTCGCGTGCATCGGCGAGAGCTTGAGGACTTTGCGGCCGGTCTCCTGCTGGGTGATGACCAGCGGGTGGACGGTCGGCGGGAAGTCGTAGGTCTTCCCGCTCTTGGAGCCCGGTTCCCGCGGCAGGGCCTTGATGTCGGGCGGGAACCCGAACTGGCCGCTGGCCATGTCGGGGTTGAATTCATAGACGACCTCGAGGCCCTCGATGCGGGCCTTGAGGGCTTGGGGCAACCGCTCGTAGGCCGCCACGGCGTCGATGAAGCCGGTCTCGCCCATCTTCGGCGACGGCTCCTTCATGCACAGCACCGCGCCGCGCACGATCGTGGGCATGAAGGCCTGGTCCCAGTGCCAGCCGAGCCAGCCCGCGCGCGTCACCCCGTCGACCGTGTAGTGCTGCGCGAAGCGCGGCCGCGTATCCGCGGGATCATAGGCCAGGGTCATCAAATAGGGGTTGTCGGGCCGGTTCATGTCGGCCGTGGCGGCGGGCTCCATCTCGCCGAAGACCGAGCTCAGGCGCATCTGCACGTCGTCGCTTCGCCCCGCGCCGCGGAACAGCAGGACGCCAGCCTCGATCCATGCGGCCAGGATCGCTTCCCGCGTGGCGTCGTCGATCGGCCCGGTCAGGTCGGCGCCGATGACTTCGAGGCCGAGCTCGGGTGAGAGCGGGCGGGTCGTGAGGCTCATCGTCGGGCGGTCTCCCTGCATGCCGTGAGTCCTCACATAAGCCCTGGCGAACGAGCGAATAATCCCCTAAAAAACGAACACACCTCGCGAGTATACGAAACAATCATGGACCGCCTGACGAGCCTCGAGGTCTTCGTCGCCGTCGTCGACCTGGGGTCCTTCACCAAGGCCGCGGCGCGGCTCCGGCTCTCGCCCTCGATGGTGACGGCCCACGTCAGCCGCCTGGAGGAACGTCTCGGGGTGAAGCTGCTGAACCGCACGACGCGCCGGCTGGACCTCACCGAGCAGGGGCGCAGCTTCCTCGACAGCGCCCGGCAGATCCTCGATTCCGTCGCCGCGGCCGAAAGCGCCGTGCGCCGCGGCGACAACCGGCCGGTCGGCCGGGTGCGGATCGACGCGCCGGCGCTGATGGGAGCGCTCTACGTGGCGCCTGCGCTGGCCCAGCTGAAGGCGAGCTTTCCGGACATCGTGCTCGACCTGACGCTCGGCGACCGCGGGACGGTGTTCCGCACGGACGGCTTCGATATCCTGATCCGCGTCGGCGAGGCGGCCCCCAGCGACCACGTGACCATGCGCGTGGGCGAGGCGCGCTTCGTCCTGGTGGCCGCGCCGGACTATCTGGCCCGGCGCGGCCGTCCGACGAAACCGCAGGACGTGCTCGCGCACGACTGCATCCTGTATGCGAGCCTCGACGCCCCCGGGGGCAATCCCTGGCGCTTCCGCATGGGCGGCGAGATGATCCGGCTGCACCCGCCCGCGTCGCTGACCTGCAACGACGGCGGCGCCATCGCCGAGGCGGCGATCGAAGGCATCGGCATCGCGCAGACCCTCGACATGCTCGTGCGCAGGCCGCTGGCGGACGGCCGGCTGGTCCAGGTGCTGGACGACTGGGCGCAGGTCAATATCCCCGTCGTCCTGACCTGCGCCGCCGACCGGTACCGCCTGCCGGCGGTGAACGCCGTCATGCGCTTCCTTGCTGAGGAAGTCCCCTGGGGGCTCGCCTCGCCGCTCCGAGCGGACTGACGCGCCCGCCGCCGTCACTCGCCGGTGAAGCGCGGAGGCCGCTTCTCGGCGAAGGCGGCGACGGCCTCGCGGTGATCGTCGGAAAAGGCCGAGATCAGCTCGAATCCGACGTGGGCGTCGATCATGCCCTCGAAGTGCCGCCGCAGCGGCAGGTTGATCGCCTGCTTGGTGAGGTTGATCGCCGTCGAGGCGCCGGCGGCCAGCCGGTCGGCCATGCCGAAGGCTGCGGCGTCGAGCTCTTCGGCGGCGACCGCTCGGTTGATCAGGCCGATCTGCGCCGCCTCCTTCCCGAGCACCGGGTCGCCGGTGAGCAGGTATTCGCGCGCCCGCGCATAGCCGATCAGCTGCGGCCAGATCAGCGCGCCGCCGTCGCCGGCGACATAGCCCACGGCCACGTGCGGATCGCCGATTTTCGCCGTCTCCACGGCATAGGTGAGGTCGCAGAACAGGGCGAGCGTCGCGCCTAGGCCGATCGCGTGGCCGTTGATGCGGGCGATGATGGGCCGCTCTAGCCGCAGCAGCGCGTTGAGCAGCCGCCGCGCTTCGACGAAGCCGTGCGCGGTCTCCTTCGGCAACTCGAGCAGACGGCGCATTTCGCCGATGTCGCCGCCGGCCGAGAAGGCGCGCTCGCCCGCGCCCGTGAGGACGATCACCTTCGCGCCGGGGTCGCGATTGACGTCCTCCAGGACGCGCCGGAGGTCGTCGTGCAGTTGCGGGCTGATCGCATTGGTCGGCGGGGCGTCCAGCGTCAGCACCAGAACCCCGTTGCTGCGCCGCTCCACCTTCAGCTGCCTGCAGTAGTCGTACATGCCTCTTCCTCCCGAAATGACTTTCCGGCGACATCGAGCCTGAAGGTCCGCGCTGCGACAGAACGTCTTCTAATGCGCCGGCGCGATCCGCCGCGAGTGTTCTGTTGGGTTCCGGACCGCCGCTTGACCGGCACGCGGCTCCGGGCGAGTGTCGGGTTGTTATAACAAGTAGCGACGCCCCCCTCAGAGCCAGGCTCGCGCGGGTGAAGACGAATGAGCTTGCATCGGCGCGTCGCCCGGCGGGCGGACATGCTTGGGCCGCGGGTTCGCCTGTGCGGCCGGGCGGCCCGGCTGGGCTGAGCCACCTCAGAGCGCCATCCGTTCCGGGCGCGCAGATGCCGCGCTCCCGGGCGCATCGTTTTCAGGAAGAGGTTGCGATGAGCGAGCGAATTCAGACCCGCAAGGACGGCGCGGTGGGCCATATCGTGTTCAACAATCCCGAGAAGCTGAACGCCATCTCGCTGGACATGTGGGAGGGCCTGTCGACCGCGGTCCATAAACACGAGGGCGACCCCGAGGTGCGGGTGATCGTCGCCTCGGGCGCCGGCGGCAAGTCCTTCATCGCCGGGGCGGACGTCTCCAAGTACGAGGAAGAGCGCATGGGCGAGAACGCCCAGGAGCATTATGCCCAGACCGGCGAACGCGCGCTGGAGGCGCTCTACAACAGCACCAAGGTGACGATCGCGGCGATCGACGGCTGGTGCATCGGCGGCGGCATCTCCGTGGCCGTCTCCTGCGACCTGCGCTACTGCTCGTCGAAATCCGTCTTCGGACAGCCGGCGATGCGCTATGGGATCGGCTACCGCTACAAGAGTCTGCGGCGCCTGGTCGACGTCGTCGGCGTCGCGGCGGCAAAGGACCTGCTGCTGGGCGGCCTGCAGTTGGACGCCCAGGAGGCCTTCGCGAAGGGCCTGGTGGGCCGGGTGGCGCCGGAAGCCGACTTCTCGGCGTTCATCGACAAGACGGCGGCGACCATCGCGGCGGGCGCGCCGCTTACCGCCCAGCAGGTGAAATTCACCCTCAACACCATCGTCAAGGATCCGGACCAGCGCGACCTGGAGCGCTGCGAGCAGATGTTCCTGAGCTGCTACGCCTCGCAGGACTACAAGGAGGGCGTCCGCGCCTTCGCCGAGAAGCGCAAGCCCAAGTTCGTCGGCCGCTGAGCCATGGA
>CBJNAS010000311.1:0-4341 GCA_966434565.1 uncultured Phenylobacterium sp. | reverse complement strand
CGGCGTGGTAGGCCGCCGTCGAAGAGGTGTTGACGATCGCCCCGCCGCCCTGCCGGAGCATGTGCGGGATCACCGCGCGACTGAAGCGGAACGCAGAGTCAAGGCCAAGAGCCATGACGTGACGCCAGTGCTCGTCGCTGACGTCCGCGACCAAGGCTGCACTGTCGGCCCCGCGCCATGGGGCGAACGCGTTGTTGTGTAGGAAGTCGATCCGGCCAAACCGCGAGATGGCGAGCGTCACCGCGGCCTCGATCGAGGCCTGTTCGGCGATGTCGGTCCGCACGGTCACAGCGCGGCCGCCTGCAGCCGCGATCTCGCCCGCGACCGTATCCGCGCGCGGCATGTCAACATCGGCGATCACGACCGAGCCCCCGGCCTTGGCCCAGCCAATGGCCGTCGACCTGCCGATCCCGGAACCTCCGCCGGTGACCAGCGCTACCTTGCCAGCGAAATCCACAGGTGTCCCCTCTCTGCTCAAGCGAAGGCGGGTAGAACTTCTTTCGCGAAGAGCTCGACGTACTTCGCGTATTTATCGAGCGGAAACCCCGCCGGAGCGTGCATGCAGAACGTCTCGATCGGAGCGGCTTCGCGCCGCCCTTGAATGTATTCCACGGCCTGCTTTGGCGTGAGCACCTTCATTATGCCACTCTTCTTGAATTCCTCGAAGCTCATCTGCTGCATGCCCCAGCCGACGTCCTTCTGCCACTCAGCGTACTGATTCATCTGGTAATAGGCGTGCGGCGCCACCTCCTCGAGTGCGGCTGCGGGGTCGTGGGACACCAGAAACCACATGTCGCTCGAGCTCATGCAGCGAATCCGCGCCACGCTCTCGTCCTTGCCGGCTTCTCGCAGCGCCGCGACATAGGCCGGGAAGTCCTCGACGGGCCCACAATAACCATCACCGTAAACCGCTGCGCGCCGGAAGCCGGGCTTCGTCGCTCCGCCGATGAACAGCGGAATGCCTCCTTCCTGTACCGGCCGCGGGAAGATGCGCGCGTTCCTGATCTGGAAGAATTCGCCTGCGAAGTTGACTGTTTCGCCTCGCCACAGGGGGCGCACGATCTGCAGTAGTTCGTCGGTGAGGCGGCCTCGCTTCTTTAAGTCAAAACCGTAGGCGTCGGCTTCGAACTTGAGATAGCCGAGGCCCAGGGTGAGATCGAAGCGGCCATTCGAAAGCACGTCGAGGACTGCGCAATCCTCGGCGAGCCGAACGGGATGGTAGAACGGCGCGAGCGCTACGCCGGTGCCGATGCGGATCGTCCGCGTGCGGGCCGCGATCGCGGCAGCCATGATCAGGGGCGAGGGCAGGTACCCGTCCTCGATACCATGGTGCTCCGCCAGCCAGACGTGCTCGAAGCCAAGGGTTTCCGTCCAAGCGATGAAGTCCAGGTGTTCGGCGTAAATGTCCGGCCATGCCCGGGACCACCGCGCGGGATTGCGCAGGTCGAAACCGAAGCCGAACCGAAGTTTCTGAGGCATGCGCAACTTCTCCCGAATGGCCGGACCATCTCGCCGATCCGCCCGCGCCGACGCTGGGGGCGTCCCCGGCCTGACCATCACCCCGATAGAGGGCGCGTGCGTTACGGAAATCGTCCGGGCGGACAATCGATGGCGCCGCCCCCGCAGCGCCCCGCCGAAACGCCACGTGCTCGCGCGCTTGCGATTGGTAACACGAACGACCTCCGGCTGGACGCGCCGGGTTGATTGCGCCGAAGGCGCCACGGCGCCTTCGGCCGCCGGGCGCACTCGACACATCATCATCGTCCAGCCGGACGATGAGGCGCGCGCCCGGCCGCCATAATCGAGGTGGGCGCCTTCGGCCCGAATCGCGCGATCTGGGCGACATCACCCGACTTCATGAAACCAACCGGAAGACGCGCGGCCAAAGCCGCTTGGTGCGGAGGTTGGGGCGACGGGGGCCAGGCGGCGCAAGGAATAGAACGAAACCGCGCCCCGCGGGGAAGGAAAGGCCGATGAAGAGCTATCGCATCCAGACTTTCAACGGATCGGCGGGCCTCAGCGTGACTGAGGAGCCCACGCCACGGCCGGGACCTGGCGAGGTGCTCGTGCGCCTGCGGGCGTCGTCGCTAAACTTCCGCGATGGGATGATCCTTAACGGCGCCTTCGGCCCGATGGTGGTCCCTGGCCGCGTGCCATTGTCCGATGGGGCCGGAGAAGTCGCCGAGGTCGGTGAGCAGGTCAGCAACTTCAAGGTTGGCGATCGCGTGATGCCGATTTTCAATCCACATTGGATCGGCGGCAAGCGGCCGCTCGACGCCTCCATGCTGGGCCTGGGGGGCTATGCGGACGGAACCCTGCGCGATTTCATGCTGGTGCGGGATGATGCGCTGACGCCCATTCCCGAGCACCTCAGTTTCGAGGAAGCCGCCAGCCTGCCTTGCGCCGCGGTCACGGCCTGGTGCGCCCTGCAAAGCCACGAACCCCTGCTTCCCGGAGACGTCGTCCTGACTCAGGGGACGGGTGGCGTATCCGTTTTCGCCCTCCAGCTCGCGAAGCTCTTCGGGGCCCGCGTCATCAGCACGACCAGCAGCGACCAGAAGGCCGAGCGCCTGCGGCAGCTGGGGGCGGATGCGACCATCAACTACAAGACTCACCCGGACTGGGACCAGGAGGTCAAGCGGCTCACCGACGGACGCGGCGCCGACGTCATCGTGGAGGTCGGCGGGGCCGGGACGCTGGCGCGTTCGTTTCGCAGCGCCAACGCCAATAGCCGGATCGCCATAGTCGGCCTGCTCGCGGGCGCGAATGGCGGCGAGGGCTTCGACTTCATGAGCTGGATTGCGACCACCTTCCGGACCGGCACCGGCAGCCGGCAGGACTTCGAGCAGATGAACAAGGCGATCGCCTACCACAAGCTTCGGCCAGTTCTCGATCAGGTGTTCCCCTTCGAGGAAGCGGTAGCTGCGATCGACTATTTTATGGCTCAAAAGCACTTCGGGAAGGTGATCATCCATCATGGATGACATCGACTCGAAACCGCGTGTGCAGGAACCCACACAGCTGGAAAAGGCCTCCAGGCGAAAGCCTCTGTCGTCCATCTTCATCGTGATGACGGAAGCGGTCGACGGACAGGAGGAGGAATTCAACGATTGGTACACGAACATACATTGCCACGACATCATGCGCCTGAAAGGAAGCGTCGCCGTCCAGCGGTGGAAGCTTTCCCGCTACCAGTTGCGATATAACGTTGCTTACGTCGGGCCGTCGCAGTCTTGGCTGTGCATCTATGAACTGAACGACACTCAGCAGAATATCGACGATCACGTGGCGCAGTGCTTCACGGACGCAATGCCGATCACCTCGGCGATGCGAATCGATTGCGCTGAAGATTTCTATTATGTGCCGATCGATGAGCACAAAGACGCGGTCGAGACCTTCGCCTCGCCGGGCGGCGACGTGATCATCATCCGGATGAACGCGCTGTCCGGAAAGAAAGCCGAGTTCGTGCGGTGGTATCGTGAGACCTACCTGCCCCGGACCCTAAAGCTCATCGGTTTCGTCGCTGGCGACCTCTACCGGGCGGCGGACATCCAGTTGATCGATACGCCCCCGACTTTCCGCTTCAGCGCGGTCTATCACATCGCCGACCCGATGGTGGCGGTGGAGTCCTTGGACAGCCATCTGGCGCAACCCGGAACGATCCTGGATTGCCCCTTCGTCGAACCCGCCAGCGTGCGCATCGCTTGCTACTCGGCGATCACGAACCGGTTCACGGCGGAACAGGCGCGGAACCTGCCGCCGGCGCAACGTGCGCTCGAGGACGGGTTCCGCGCCAACATGGGCTCACGCCGACACATGGGCGAAGCGCCTGACGGCCTGAAGATCAAGCGCAGCTGAGCGTTTGCGGCCACGTGGCCGTGTTGCGTGATCAGCGCTCACGGTCGCTTTCGGCGATGGACGTCTCGATTCGCTGGCAGATCCTGCCGAATAGGTCGCTTGGGTCCAGTCTCACCGACTTGGCGATCCGGTAGAGCTCCAGCGCATCGATACGGCGCTGGCCTGCCTCGATCCTGGCGATATGCGAGTATTCCCGGCCCAGCGTGCGCGCCAGGTCGCGTTGGGTAAGGCCGGCCGTGCGGCGGGCTTCGACCAACACTTCACGGATCGCGCGGTATTCATCGCTGAAGACAGGATTGGGGCGTCTGAACGTCATTTTGCAAACCAAGGGCTGACGCGCTTTATAGCTCTTCGCGCCGCAGGACGCGGATGCCGTAGCCGCTGGAGCCCGGCAGACGGAGCCTAGCTCCCGGGGCTCGCAGCAAGATGATGTCGCGCACGCCGAGGTCCAGCAGGATCTGCGCTCCAATGCCGTAGTCCCGC
>CBJNAS010000310.1:0-4344 GCA_966434565.1 uncultured Phenylobacterium sp. | reverse complement strand
CGCTTGCGGGGGAGCTGTCAGCGAAGCTGACTGAGAGGGCGTTAAGCCCATGACCCGCTACGCCGAGCTGCAGGCGGCCAGCAACTTCTCCTTCCTGCGCGGCGCCTCGCACCCGGGGGAGCTGGTGCTGGGGGCGGACGCCCTGGGCATCGAGGCGATCGGGATCTGCGACCGCAATTCGCTGGCCGGCGTGGTGCGCGCCTGGAGCGAGGCCAGGCGGCTGCGCGAGGCGGGCTCGCCGATCCGCGCGCTGACCGGCTGCCGGCTGGCGTTCGCGGATTGGACGCCGGATCTCCTCGTTTATCCCGCCGACCGCGAGGCCTATGGCCGGCTGACCCGCCTGCTGACCATCGGCCAACGGCGGGCGAAGAAGGGCGAGTGCGAGCTCACCCTGGCGGACTTCCTGGAGCACGCCCGAGGCCAGCTCTGCCTGGCCGTTCCCCCCGCGCGGCTCGACGAAGCCTTCGCGCGCGAGCTCGCCCGTCTGGTCGGCGAGCTTTCCGGAAGCGTCTGGCTGGCCGCCTCCCGCCAATACGGCGCGCGCGACCTCGCCCGGCTCTCGCGGCTCGCAGATATGGCCGAGCGCTGCGGCGCGCCGATGGTGGCGGTGGGCGACGTCCTCTACCACGGCCCGGAACGGCGGCCGCTGCAGGACGTGCTGACCTGCATCCGCGAGGGCTGCACGATCCACGAGGCGGGCCTCAGGCTGGCGGCCAACGCCGAGCGCCACCTGAAGGGGCCGGACGAGATGGCGCGGCTGTTCGCCAGGTTCCCCGGCGCGGTGGAGCGCAGCGTCGAGATCGCCGAGCGCATCGGCTTCGACCTCGCCCAGCTGCGTTACGAATACCCCGACGAGCCGGTCCCGCCCGGCAAGACCGCCATCCAGCACCTGCGCGACCTCGCCTGGGAGGGCGCGGCCTGGCGCTTTCCGGACGGCGTGCCCGCGCGCGAGGCCCGGACCATCGCCCACGAGCTGGAGCTGATCGAGAAGCTCGACTTCCCCAACTATTTCCTGACTGTCCACGACGTGGTGCGCTGGGCGCGCGCGCAGGGCATCCTCTGCCAGGGGCGGGGCTCGGCGGCCAATTCCCTGGTCTGCTACTGCCTTGGGGTCACCGCGGTCGATCCGACCAAGCCCGGCCAGGACCTCTTGTTCTCGCGATTCATCTCCGAGAGCCGCGGCGAGCCGCCGGACATCGATGTCGACTTCGAGCACGAGCGGCGCGAGGAGGTGATCCAGTACGTCTACAACCGCTATGGCCGCGAGCGCGCGGCCATCGTCGCCACCGTCATCCACTACCGCCCGCGCATGGCGATACGCCAGGTGGGCAAGGCGCTGGGGCTGACCGAGGACATCACCGCGGCGCTGGCCGGCACGGTCTGGGGCTCGTGGGGCGACGGGGTCCCCGACGAGCACGTGCGCCAGGCGGGGCTCGATCCCGATGCGCCGGAGATCCGCCGCGCCACGGCGCTGGCCCAGCAGCTGCTGGGCTTCCCCCAGCACCTGTCGCAGCACGTGGGGGGCTTCGTGCTGACCAAGCGCAGGCTCGAAGAGACCGTGCCGATCGGCAACGCGGCCATGGCCGAGCGCACCTTCATCGAGTGGGACAAGGACGACATCGACGCCCTGGGCCTGATGAAGGTCGACGTGCTGGCGCTCGGCATGCTGAGCGCGCTGCGCAAGAGCCTGGACCTGCTGGGGATCGCCGACATCGCCGATATCCCGCAGGAGGAGCCGGGCGTCTACGAGATGCTGAGCCGGGCGGATTCCGTGGGCGTCTTCCAGGTCGAGAGCCGGGCGCAGATGTCGATGCTGCCGCGCATGCAGCCCAGGGTTTTCTACGACCTGGTCATCGAGGTCGCGATCGTCCGCCCCGGTCCGATCCAGGGCGACATGGTGCATCCCTACCTGCGGCGGCGGGAAGGCAAGGAGGCGGTCGAGTTTCCCTCGCCCGCCCCGGAACATGGGCCCGCGGACGAGCTGAAATCCGTGCTCGGCAAGACGCTGGGCGTGCCGCTGTTCCAGGAACAGGCCATGCGGCTGGCCATCGAGGCGGCGAAGTTCACCGACTCCGAGGCCGACGGGCTGCGCCGCTCCATGGCCACCTTCCGCCACTACGGCAACGTCGGCGACTATGGGGTGAAGTTCGTCGAGGGCATGGTCGGGCGCGGCTACGACCCGGCCTTCGCCCAGCGCTGCTTCCAGCAGATCGAGGGTTTCGGCTCCTATGGTTTTCCCGAAAGCCACGCGATCAGCTTCGCGCTCCTGGTCTACGCCTCGGCCTGGGTGAAGTGGGCTCGGCCCGACGTCTTCTGCTGCGCCCTGCTCAACAGCCAGCCGATGGGCTTCTACCAGCCGGCCCAGCTGGTCCGCGACGCCCGCGAGCACGGGGTGGAGGTGCTGCCGCCGGACGTGATGGCGAGCGGGTGGGATTGCGGGTTGGAGGAAGGGGGCCTTTCCCCCATCGAGGGGGAAAGGAGGGAGCCAAGTCCTGCCCGATCGAGACAAGGCCCTCGCCTCCCCACTGCCCCCCCAACCTACCGCCCGCTCCGCCTGGGCCTGCGGCAGATCAAGGGCCTCAAGAAGGAAGACGCCGCGCGGATCACCGCCGCGCGCGAGGCCGGCGCGGCCACCTTCGAGGACTTCGCCTTCTGCGGCGTGGAGCAGCGCACGCTGGAGCTGCTGGCCGAGGCCGACGCCTTCCGCGGGCTGGGGTTGGAGCGACGCCAGGCGCTCTGGGCGGTGAAGGGGCTGGCCGGGGAGCTCGGAGTCAGGGCCCGCGCGCCCCTGCTCGACCGCGGCCGGCCCAAGGAGACGCAGGTCGAGCTGCCGTTCATGAGCCCGCCGCAGCACGTGGCCGAGGACTACCGAACGACCCATCTCTCGCTCCGCGCCCACCCGATGAGCTTCTTCCGCGACGAGCTCTCCCGCCTGGGCGCAGTCCCCGCCGTCCGTCTGCGCGACATGCGCGACCGCAGGCGCGTCGCGGTCGGCGGCCTGGTGCTGGTGCGCCAGCGGCCGGGCACGGCCAAGGGGGTGGTGTTCCTGACCCTGGAGGACGAGACGGGGATCGCCAACATCGTGGTCTGGCGTCAAGCCTTCGAAGCCAACCGGGCGCTGGTCATGGGCGCCTCCTTCCTGGTGGTGCGTGGCCAGCTGCAGCGCGAGGGCGAGGTCATCCACCTGGTGGCGGAAAAATTCACCGATCTCTCGCACCGGCTGTCGGAGATGCGCGAGGCCGATCGTCCTTCGCCAGAGGTCCGCTCGAAGGCGCCCGGCCGGCTGGTCCGCAGCCGCGATTTCCACTGAGGCGGGGCTTGGTTAGGATCGACCACAGCATAAGGGGCGACCCATGGCGCAACCGGTTCAGCTTCTCGTCGGGACCCGCAAAGGGGCCTGGGTCTACCGCAGCGACGAGGCGCGGGGCGCCTGGCGGGTGGAGGGCCCGATCTTCCTGGGCCATATCATCCACCACTTCGTGCCCGATCCGCGCGAGCCCGGCGTGCTGCTGATCGCCGCCTCCACCGGCCACCTCGGGCCCACCCTGTACCGCTCCGAAGATGGCGGGCGCAGCTGGACCGAGGCTCCCAGGTCGCCGGCCTTCGCCAAGGGCGACGCCCACGGCCGCGCCGTGCACCACACCTTCTGGCTGGAGCCGGGGCACGCCTCCGAGCCCGGCGTCTGGTGGGCCGGGACCTCGCCGCCGGGCCTTTTCCAGAGCCGCGACGGCGGCCTGACCTGGGAAGGCGTCGAGGGGTTCAACGACAACCCCATGTACCGCGCCTGGTGTCCGCCGGAGGCCGGCACCCCGGACGGGCCGATGTTGAACCAGATCCGCATCGACCCGCGCGATCCGGCGCGCCTCTACATCGCCACCTCCACGGCCGGGGTGTTCGAGAGCACGGACCGCGGCGCCAGCTGGCGGCCGCTCAACCAGAACGTCGAGGCCAACTTCCTGCCTGACCCCTATCCGGAGTTCGGCCAGGACGCCCACTATATCGCGCTCGCGCCGACCGACCCCGACCGCCTCTGGCAGCAGAACCACTGCGGCGTCTACCGGCTCGACCGGCCCGGCGAGCGCTGGGAGCGGATCGGCAAAGCCATGCCCGAGGCGATCGGCGACATCGGCTTCACCATCGTGCCGCACCCGGCCAGCGCCGACACCGCCTGGGTTTTCCCGATGGATGGCTCCCAGGTCTGGCCGCGGGTCAGCCCCGGCGGCCGGCCGGCGGTCTACCGCACGCGCGACGCGGGCCGCAGCTGGCAGCGGCAGGACCGCGGCTTTCCCGCCGAGCAGGGCTGGTTCACCGTCAAGCGCCAGGCCTTCTGCGCCGACGCGGGCG
>CBJNAS010000309.1:0-4368 GCA_966434565.1 uncultured Phenylobacterium sp. | reverse complement strand
CTAAGCCCCCCGCCGCAGCCTGCCGATACTCGGGCTGTATCGCGGCATGCTCGAGATCGTCTGACCTGCGACGCCCGACGCGCGCCGCGAGCGCGTTCCGGGCGCCGACAGCGTCAGCTGGCGAACGGGCTGCCCGGCACCGCCGCGAACATCTGCCGCGCGCCCTCGAACATCCGGACGTATTCCAGGTAGTGGCCGAGGTCCGCCCTGGTGTCGGCGTAGAGATAAGCGATGAAATCGGGGATCTCGCCTTCGAACGGGATGTCGATCCCGAGGGCCACGAGGCGCCCGCGGCGCGCGTCCCAGCCCGCCTTGTCTTCGACCAGCATGCCGTAGTGATGATGGCGCAGGGCGAAGCCTTGGGCGCCGGCGATCCAGTCGGTGTACATCGGCAGCCCGTTCGGGCCGGGCTCGATCAGCTCCACGTTCATCGTCCCGGCGAACGCCAGGCCGAGGCTCATGCTGGTCGCGCCGTTCTGAATATTGCGTTGGATGTAAAATTCGCCCGTGCCGTAGCGATCGCGCAGAACCCGGGCCGCGTGATCGAGGTCGTTGGTGACATAGGCGATCTGGAAAAAACCCTCGAGGAGGGAAGGCGCCCGGCTCATGGCTGGATCATCTCCGCAGGTAACGGCGGTGAGCTCCCAAGCGGTCGGCTCGAGCGCTTTTGGCGGGTAAGGCGTCGGGCGCTCGACCGGGAAGCGGCGCGCGG
The DNA here is from genome assembly GCA_966434565.1 of uncultured Phenylobacterium sp. Taxonomy (GTDB): domain Bacteria; phylum Pseudomonadota; class Alphaproteobacteria; order Caulobacterales; family Caulobacteraceae; genus Phenylobacterium. The sequence continues at coordinate 3,656 of CBJNAS010000309.1, read as the reverse complement.
CCAGGCGATCGCGCCCGACCGCATGCGCCGGGCCTCATCCCGCGGGCTGGGGCTTCGCGCCGCGCACGAGCCGGCCGGGCAGGGCGCCCGTCGGCGCGCCGTCCCGATAGGTGACCGCGCCGCTCACGATAATCGCGTCGTAGCCGTCCGCCCGCTGCGAAAGGCGCCGCCCACCGGCCGGCAGGTCGTAGGTGGCGTGCGGCGCATAGAGGTGCAGCCGATCCATATCGATGACGTTCAGGTCGGCCTTGTAGCCGACCTTCACCAGACCGCGGTCGTGCAGGCCCACGGCGTCGGCCGGCTCGAAGCTGAGCTTGCGGATCGCCCAGGGCAGATCGAGCCGGCGATCCGGCTCTGCGTCGCGTGTCCAGTAGGTCAGGAGATAGGTCGGGTAGGCCGCGTCGCAGATCATGCTGTAGTGCGCCCCGCCGTCGCCCAGGCCGAGGATGGTGACGTCGGTCTTCAGCAGGTTGCGGCCGGCGCTCTCGAACTTCTCGCCCTCCATGTTGCCCATGGGGCGATAGAGCACTTCATGGCCGTCGCGCCTCAGCAGCGCGTCGTAGATGACCTCCCGCGGATCCATGTTCTGCGCGCGCGCCTGGGCGGCGATGCTGTCCTCGGCGCGCGGGTTGTAGTTCGGCGGATCGCCCAGGATGTAGAGCGCCTCCAGGTCGGAGACGACGTATTTGAAGAAGAGCTGCGGATCCTCCGGCGACTCGGAAATCAGCCGACGCCGGAACTCCGGATCGCGCATGCGCGCGACCTTCTGATCGAGCGGAAGGTCGGCGATCTCGCGGAAGCTGGGGTTGAGCGAGAAGGGGTGCAGCGACAGCTCCAGCCCGAGCAGCGCGCCGGTCGGACGGGGGATCACCTGGCCCTTGATCCGCAGACCCTCCTTGTTCGCCGCCACGAGGTCTTCGAGCGTCTCGCGCCAGTCGCCCGGTTCGTGCGGCGTCTGCATGAAGGTGAAGGATACGGGCCGGCCGGAGGTCTCGGCGATCTTGCGCAGCAGCGCCATCCGGTCGCGGGCGGTGATGTCGTAGCTCGGGACCATCTGGAAGACGCCTGCGCCGGCCTCGCGGAGCCCGGCGGCCAGGGCCAGCAATTCCTGGTCCTCGGTCGGCACCGAGGGGGCGAGTTCGCCCGTGCGGAAGCGGTGCGCATAGCTGCGCGAAGTCGTGACCCCCAGCGCCCCGGCGCGGACTGCCTCGGCGGTGAGCCGGCGCATCTCGGCGAGGTCGTCTTCCGTCGGCGGCTCGAGGTTCACGCCGCGCTCGCCCATCACATAGACCCGCAGCGGCGAGTGCGGCAGCTGGGCGGCGAAGTCGATGTCGCTGCGGCGATTTTCGAGCGCGTCGAGGTAGTCGGGGAAGCTCTCCCAGTTCCAGGGCACGCCGGTCGTCATGACGACGTCGGGAATGTCCTCGACCCCCTCCATCAGCTTGACGACGAGCTCGTGGTCGGTGGAGCGGACCGGGGCGAAGCCCACCCCGCAGTTGCCCATCACCACCGTGGTCACGCCATGGTTCGAGGAGGGCGCAAGCCGTTCTTCCCAGGTGATCTGGCCGTCGTAGTGGGTGTGGATGTCGACGAACCCGGGCGTGACGATCCGGCCCTCGGCGTCGATCTCCTCCGCGCCCTTGCCATCGACCGCGCCCACCGCGGCGATGACGCCGCCGGCGACCGCCACGTCGGCCTTGACCGGCTCACCGCCGGAGCCGTCGATGACGAGGCCATTCCGGATGACCAGATCGAATTCAGCCACTGGTTTCCTCCTTTGCGCCGTCGTCGCGGCGAGCGTTGCGAACCGCGTCCGTCGGCAAGCCGCAGCGCGACGGTTCCATTCTACGCGCGCCACCGCCAATGTGGGACAGGCGCGCCGGCCGCGCCAGGAGGATGATCACGCATGCGATGCATCCGCGCCGATGATCCCCCGGGGCGGCTCCGGCCAGGGCCCGCCCGCCCGCCGGGCGCGCTCGGAGCTTGTCTCATGCCCGCCGATGGCTAATGAGCGGTATCGCAAACTCGAGGTCGCCCGGCATGGACAATTGGGACCACTCGCTCAATCACACCATGGCGCAGCTCGTGCAGGAGGCTGCGGCGAGCTATGGCGACGAGATTTTCCTGGTCGAGGAGGACGGCGAGCGGTTCAGCTTCCGTGAGCTGCGGGCCAAGGCCGAGGCGGCCGCGCGCGCCCTGATCGGGCTGGGGGTCGGCCACGGCGACCGGGTCGCCATCTGGGCCCCGAATAGCGGCGCCTGGGTCGTCGCCGCCTGCGCCATCGAAATGATGGGCGCGGTGATGACGCCCATCAACACCCGGTTCCGCGGACCGGAGGCCGGCTACAACCTGCAGAAGTCGCGCGCCAAGGTCCTGTTCACGGTCGGCGGTTTCCTCGGGATCGACTTCCTCTCCATGCTGCAGGCCGCGATGGGCGGCCCCGGGGCGTCGCGGCTGGCGGAGCAGCTGCCGGAGCTCGGCCACGTGGTCCTGTTCGACGCCTCCGCCGAGAACGCCGCGGCCCTGAGCTGGCCGCAGTTCCTCGACCGCGCGGCGCCGGCCGAAAGGCTCGCCGAACGGGTCGCCCAGGTGCGGCCGCAGGACACCTGCGACATCCTGTTCACTAGCGGCACGACCGGCCATCCGAAGGGCGCCATGCACTCGCATGGCCAGTCGCTCTGGGCCGCGGGCATCTGGAACGAGTCCAACGACCTGCGGCGCGGCGATCGCGCGCTGATCGTCAATCCCTTTTTCCATTCGTTCGGCTACCGCGCCGGGTGGATCTCGGCCCTGCTCGCGGGGATGCGGGTGTATCCTTACGCCAGCTTCGACGTCGACAGGGTGCTCGAGCGGATCCAGGCGGAGCGGATCTCCGTGCTGATGGGACCGCCGACCCTGTTCTATGGCCTCCTCGACCATCCGCGGCGGAGCGCTTTCGACCTGACCAGCCTGCGCGTCGGCCACACCGGCTCCTCCAACGTGCCGGTTGACCTGATCCGCCGCGCCCGCGAGGAGCTGGGCTTCGAGCTCTTCCTGACGAGCTATGGCCTGACCGAGGCCACGGCGCTGGTGACGGTCAACTATCCCGACGCCGACTTCGAGACGATCGCCAAGACCGTGGGTCGGCCGCTGCCCGACACCGAGGTCCGCATCCTCACGCCGGACGGCGCCGTGGCGCCTGCGGGCGAGAGCGGGGAACTGCTGGTCCGCGGCCCCAACGTCATGCAGGGCTATTTCGAAGATCCCGAGGAGACGGCCAAGGCGATCGACGCGGAGGGATGGCTGCACACCGGCGATGTCGCCACGATCGACGACGAGGGCCGGGTGCGAATTCTCGACCGCATGAAGGACGTGGTCATCGTCGGCGGTTTCAACGCCTATCCGGCGGAGGTCGAGAACGCCTTGCGCGCGCACCCGGCCATCGAGGAGGTGGCGATCATCGCGGTTCCCGACGAGCGGCTCGGCGAGGTCTGCGGGGCCTGCGTTGTGCTGAAGCCTGGCGCTTCGCTGACCCTGGCCGAGCTCACCGCCTGGTCGCGCGACCGGCTGGCCAACTTCAAGGTTCCCCGCCACCTCTTCGTCGAAGAGAACCTGCCCAAGACGCCGCTCGGAAAGGTGCAGAAGTTCCAGCTGAAGAAGCTGGTGCTCGAGCGACT
>CBJNAS010000308.1:0-4369 GCA_966434565.1 uncultured Phenylobacterium sp. | reverse complement strand
GCGTAGGTGAAGAAGATCGCGTTGTAGCAGAAGGCCTGGGTCGCCATCAGGATCAGGCCCAGCGCGGTCCTCCGCGGATGCAGCCGCAGCAGGCACACGGCGATCTCCGCCCAGCTGGTCTGCTCGCGCCGCTCGAAGCGCAGCTTCGGAAACGGGCGCAGCATGGCCGGAAGCGCATGCGTCCGCTCCACGCGCCGCTCGATGTCGCGGACGATCGCCTCCGCCTCGGCCGGGCGGCCGTGGGTGATCAGCCAGCGCGGGCTTTCCGGGATGAAGCGGCGCACATAGATGACGATCGCCGCCAGCAGCCCGCCCAGCACGAAGGCGAGCCGCCAGCCCCAGGCCTGCGGGACCCGGGCCGGATCCAGCACCACCAGCGAGCCCAGGGCGCCCAGCCCCGCCCCCAGCCAGAAGCTGCCGTTGACGGCGAGGTCCGTGTAGCCGCGGCGCCGCGCGGGGATCAGCTCCTGCACCGCCGAGTTGACCGCCCCGTACTCGCCGCCGATCCCGGCGCCGGTCAGCAACCGAAACGCCAGGAAGCTCGCGAAATTCCAGGACAGCCCGGTGGCGATGGTGGCCGCCAGATAGACGCCCACGGTCACGGTGAACAGCCGGCGCCGGCCGAGCCGGTCGGTGAGCCGGCCGAACACGATCGCGCCGGCGACCGCGCCCAGGATGTAGGCGCTGCCGGCCAGTCCCACCTGTCCGCTGGTCAGGTCGAGCGCGCCACGGCTGGCGATCGCCGGCGAAAGCGAGCCCACCAGCGTCACTTCCAGCCCGTCGAGCAGCCAGGTTATCCCCAGCGCCCCGGCCACCAGCCAGTGGAACGGCGCGAACGGCAGCCGGTCGAGCCTGGCCGGCACGTCGGTCTCGAACGTCTCTCCACCGCTCCGGCCCATGGCGTCCCCTCCAATGGAGACGACAACCTTCAAGGCGAAGCTTGGGTTCCGCACCTGGGCCGGTGTATGGCGGGGCGATGTCCTCAGACGAGATCCTGGTCGATGCGCGCGGCCACCGCTGCCCGGTGCCGACGCTGAAACTGCGCCGCGCCCTGGAGGCGGCCCGCCCCGGCGCGCGCGTGCGGCTGCTGGCCGACGACCCGCTCGCGCGCATCGACGTGCCGCACTTCGCCGCCGAGGCGGGGATCGAGGTGCTGGAGCGCGGTGAAGCCGACGGCGTGCTGAGCTTCCTGGTCGGCAAGTCCGCCTGAGGCGGCGCAGGCGTTTGCAACGTCAGCGGTTGGCGGTAGCCTGCCTGTGACCATGGATACTGTGGAGCTCATCCGAGCCGCCCAGCTGGATTGGTTCGGGCGCATCCGCCCCTACCTGCTCGGCGCCAACCTCAACGTCGGGAGCGGCCACGGATTCTTCTCCCGCGCCGCGACACAGGCGGGCATCCGGATGACCTCCCTCGAAGTGGCGGTGCGCGATGTGGGGCGCGACGCCGGAGACCTGGTGATCTACGACGGCGAACACATGCCGTTCGCCGATGGCGCCTTCGACACATCCATCGCCATGTACGTGCTGCACCACACCGCGGATCCCGCCGCGGTGCTCCGCGAGATGAAGCGCGTCACGCGGAACCGGCTCATCCTCGTCGAGGAGCTCTATCGCCATCTTCCCGGGAAACTGCGCCTCGCCCTGCTCGATTACGCGGTGAATTCGAGGAGCGGCCTGAAGTCGCCCATTCGCTGGGGCAGCTATCTGACGCGTGGCCGCCTCGCCGAGCTTGCAGAAGCTGGCGGCTGGCGCGTCCTGCACAGGGAGTCCGCCCGCCGCCTCGGATTCGACGAGGCGCTGTGGATCGTCGACCGGCGCGAGGCGCGCTCAGACCTCCGTCCCCGCGCAGCTTTGCCGCGAGGACGAGGCGCAGGCGCCGAGGAGCACGACGGATCGATCTCCTGAGCACACTTCCACGCCCCTATGGTGCTCGCTTTCAGCCAGAACCTTGGCCGCTAGCTCCCGCGCGCTCAGATCGTCGGCCGCGACGAGCAGCCGGAGCGTGGGGACGGCGTAGCGGTCGTCTTCCACGTAGACCACGAACACCTGATCGTCATCGAACATCCGAACAGGCCCTCAGACGCTGCCGAACAGAAGACGCACAAGTCCCATAAAGTCAAGCTCGATGCGTCTTCGCTCAACGTCCATTTATCTGCGAAAAAATGGTCGAATTAAGGTTCGGCAATTACCTAAAATCTCCCCGATACGTGAATATTATCTGCTTTGTGTTTCGATGCCTTGTGCGTTGGGGCGCCAGGTTCAGCCTCTTGCGTCATATGAGTAAGCGGCAACTTTTCCGCCGATTGAGGCGTTTGCCCGCCACGCTGGTGCGTCGGCGCCAAGCGGGTGTCGGCGAAGGGGAGATGCGGGGATGGCCGGCCCGAACCGGGATGAACGCCTTCAGATCATGCTCACCGAGCAGGAGCTGTCGGCGCTCGACGACTGGCGCTTCGCCCGCCGGATGCCCAGCCGCGCCGCCGCCATCAGGGAGCTCCTGCGCCGCGGCCTGGCGGCGGAGGGCATCCTCCTCCCGACGGCCGGGATAAGGTCGCAGGATTTCGGCGTCACCGACGGACCTGATCGCGGTCAGTAGAGGTGGGGCGGCCTGGGCTGGCGCGTATTCGACGGGTCGGCCCCGTCCCTTGCGACCGACGCCGGCCGGCGCAGGACGTCGGCCGACGCGCTCGGCTGCACCTGCAGCGCGAACTCGGCGATCATCGTATCGTACAGGTCCGCCCGCTCCATCGGGCCCATGTGGCCGGCGTCCTCCACGACGCGCAGGGCGGCCATGTCGCTCTCCGCCTGCATCGTCCGGCTGGCTTCGAGCTTCGTTACGATGTCCTTCTCGCCGCCGACGATCAGCACCGGGACCCAGGCGCGGGCGAGCGCGCCGGTGGCGTCCCACCGCACCGCGGCGAGATCGCCGCGTGCCAGCACCGCCGGCGGATTGCGCGTCGCCAGCAGGGCCGTGTGCTCGAGCTGGCTGCGCGTGACGAACTTGCCGAAGCCGAGCCGCAGGCCCAGGTGCGACGCCCCGCTCAGATAGCTCTGCCATTTGACCGCCCAGACGAGCGGCTGCAGCGCGATGACCAGCCTGCACGCCGGCTCCAGCACCGGCCGACGCAGCGCCTGCAGCATCGTCGAGAACGCCATCGTCTTCAGCGGATTGGTGTAGGTCGTGTTGAGCAGCACCAGCCCGGCGATCCGGTTCTGCAGGGCGGGCTGGTCGCGCACCAGCGTCTGGATGATCATGCCGCCGATGCTGTGCCCGACGAGCACCGGCTTTCTGCCTCCGGCCGCGTCGATCAGGCCGGCGAGGTCGGCGGCGAAGGCTTCGGGGCTGATCGCCGCCTTGTCGGCGGCCTTGCTCCTGCCCAGCCCGGGAAGGTCCCACAGGATCAATCGGAACCGGTCGGCGAGATCCTGCCGGGCCTGGCGCCAGAACGTGCTGTCCATCCCCCAGCCGTGGGTGAAGATGATCGGCAGCCCGTCGTCCGGCCCGTGCATCTCGACATAGAGCGTAGAGCCGGAGCCGCTCGTTATCGTGCGCCCGGCGCCGCGCCCGGCCTGCGTCGTCAACCGGTCCCGCCGGGCGCAGAGCGCCAGCACCACGAAGCGCCCCAGGAAGGACCAGGCCAGCAAGCCCAGCCCGGTCCAGAGCCGCCAGTCCTCCCGGCGCCGGTACACAGCCCCGATCGCATCCCGCGCCAGCTCGCCCGCCTGCCAGCTCCACAGCAGATAGCCCGCTGCGCCGAAAAGGATGAGCGACAGCAGAGCCGCGACGAAACGGAAGATCGAAAGAATGGCCATGGGGGCGCCCTCCGACGGTCCCCCACAACTCCTCGCCCGACCAGGCGTTCCCCGCCTGCGCACCTCCGTCGGCGAGCCAACAGATAAAGAATATCAGCGTCTTAGCATGTGTTGATTTGCAGCGGCGCCACCCTCTTGCGCCGCTCATCCGGCGAAGACGGGCCGGTCAGTGCGCCTTGCGGTCGAGCGGGTGCTCTACGCCTGCCAGCTGACCACCCGAAAATTGGAAAGGCGGGGCCGTAGCCCCGCCCTTATTTGGTGCAGTCAAGCTGCGCGACAGATTGCGGACCTTCATGTCCTCGATCATGCGACGGCGCAGAGGGCACACCTTCTCAGACAGGGGCCAGCCCCCGCGCGCTCATTCACGTTGGGCGGAGCGCCGTCGCGGCTCGGGGTCGAGCCGTTCGAGAATCTGGCTCATCCCGAAACGCTGGACGAGGCTGCCATGCTCGCGCGCCCTGTGCGGAGCGCGAAACTTAGGTCGCTTGTTTTACCTTTCGATTTGATTCATCTTGGTGGCGCATGCACCCGCCACGGGCGGTCGAACAAAGGGTAGCCGA
>CBJNAS010000307.1:0-4421 GCA_966434565.1 uncultured Phenylobacterium sp. | reverse complement strand
CGATGGCGTCCACCTGGACGGTGACGTTGTCCTTGGTGATCACCTCCTGGCGCGGAACGTCGAGCACCTGCTCCATAAGGTTCACCCGCCGGCCGACGGTCTCGACGAAGGGGGTGAGAAAGCTGATGCCCGGCTTGAGCGTGCGGGTGTAGCGGCCGAACCGCTCCACCGTGTATTCCCGGCCCTGAGGGACGATCTTGATGGCGCTCAGCGCGACCGCCACCGCCAGGACGATGAAGACGACCAGAACGGCGAAGCCCATGAAGCCCTCCGATGAACAGGGCGAAGCTTACGGCGGCCCGGGAGCCCGCGCCATCCCGGCGGCGTGACATGCTCCCGCCGCAATCCGCCGTCTGCTAGGCCCTCGCCATGTTTCGCAAGACCCTCGCCCTCACGGCCGCAGCCCTCCTCTGCCTCGGCGCCGCGCCCAAGCCGAAAGCGCCCGCGCGCACGCCCACGGCAGGCGTGCTCGACGTCCGCGACCCGGCGAGCCTGGCGTCCGTCCTGGCGGCGCTGAGCGCCAAGGCCGAGGTCGCCCGACGCGACGGCGACGCCGTCTTCCTGACGGTGACCTCGCAGACGGAGGTGTTCTCCGCCCAGTACGCCGGCTGCGATGACAAGGGGCGCAACTGCCAGGCGCTACTGCTCGACCGGCAGGGGGCCGAGGGCGCGCCGACCGCGGCCCAGCTGAACGCCTTCAATCAGACCTCGGTGATGTGCCGGCTCTACCAGGACAAGCAGGGCCGCGCCCATGTGGAGTACTCAACCCTGCTCTTCCCGCGCCAGGGACGCGCCGAGCTGCTGATGCACCTCAACGCCTGGCGCGGCTGCCTCGGCGACTTCGCCGCCTTCCTGAAGGACCCGGCAGGGTACCTGGCGGGGGCGGCTTAGCCGGAACGCGGTCGCGCCGACCCCCCGGGCTTACGACGCCCCCCGGCCGCCGTTGACGCCGATGGTCTGGCCGGTGACGTAGCCGGTCTCGTCCTTGCACAGCCAGGCGCAGGCGTTGGCGATGTCCTCGGGGAGGCCGGTGTGGCGCACCGGAATGGTCTGGGTCAGCACGTCCATCGCTCAGAACCGCCGCTCGTACTCCAGCATCAGCCGCACCTGGCCGTCGGTCTCGCGAGCCGCGGCGCCCACGGGAAACAGGTAGGCGGTCTCCAGCTCGATCTCGCCGGAAGCCCAGCGCGGACGCAGCTCCCAGTTCACCACCGGCCCGACGTAATGCGACTGCGCCCCGCCGAAGCTGCGGTCCGTGCCGAGGTCGCCGAAGGCCTGGACGCCGGCGCGCAGGCGCGGGGCGGCTTCCACCGTGGCCTGGGCGGCGTAGCCGAACTCCGTCGCGTTCTCGTCGTGCTTGTTGGAGAGCGGCTTCTTGGCGATGAAGTTGAACAGCCCCTGAACCGGGCCGAACTGGCGCGCCAGCAGCAGCTTGCCCTCGGCGACGCCGCTCTCGGCGTTGACGCGCTGCTCGTATTCCAGATAGGCGCCCACGTCGACGCCGAGGCCCGGAAGCTGGCCCAGGTAGACGACGCTCTCGACGCCCAGGGAGTCCAGCCGGCTGGGGGTATCGGGCGCCCGCTCGAATTCGGCGACCAGCGCCACGCTGACCCGGTCGCTGAAGCCGTGCTCCAGCTCGACCACGGCCCCGCCGGTGCGCGCCGCCTCGCCGCCGTTCAGCCGCCCGGCGCGCAGCTCCACCTCGGTGATCCCGTTGCGGACGTACGGATCATAGACCTTCCCGCCGAGCCCCGGCTCGTCGGCCCGCGCCGCGCCGGCCAGCGCCGCGGCGGCCGTGCATGCGGCCGCGGCCGCCCCCCATCCCCTCATTCCCCCACTCCTCACTTGCGAACCGATTGCAAAGTTATTGCGAACCGATCGCATAAAGAGTTGCGAGCGATTGTCAATTGCACCATGATCCGGACCAGACGGCGACGCTGGCGCGCCGGGCGTGATCCCTTTTGCAGGTATGGAGGATCCTCGATGCGGATGGCGGTGCTGGTGCTGGGCGCGGCGTGCCTGATCCCTGCGGCCCTGATCCCGGCCGCGGCAAGCGCGCAGGGGCCTTCGGATTCCGCGGTGGTGAGCCTGTCATTGAAGAACCACCGATTCACGCCGGACACCGTGACCGTGCCCGCGAACCAGCCGGTCCGCATCGAGCTCAGCAACCAGGACAGCGCGCTCGAGGAGTTCGACAGCGACGACCTGCGCGTCGAGAAGGACGTCACCCCGCACGGTCGGGTGAGCTTCACCGTGGGGCCGCTGAAGCCTGGGCGCTACAGCTTCATGGGCGAGATGCACGCCGACACCGCCTCCGGCGTGCTGGTCGCGCAATAAAGGCTCAGATTTTCGCCCGGAAGCTTTCCAGCCCCGCGACGCCGGGCTCGCAGGCGAACAGCGAGCCCGCCAGGCGGTCGGCCTCCTGCGTCATCATCGCCGCGGTGGTGACGTAGAGCGTCGCGAGGTCCGCGCCGCCGAAGGCGCAGGTCGTGACGTTGCACGCGGGAACCTCGACCACCTGCTCGATGGTCCCGTCCGGCGCGACGCAGACCACGCAGCCGCCACCGAAGCGGCAGTTCCACAGCCGGCCCTCGGCGTCCACCGAAGAGCCGTCGGGAACGCCGCGCTCGAAACCCGTGAAAAACGGCCGCTCGCCCGCGATCTCCCCGGTGGCCTCGTCGTAGTCGTAGGCCCAGATGGTGTTCTGCTGGGTGTCGCCGAAATAGAAGGTCCGCCGGTCCGGCGACCAGCAGACCGTGTTGGAGATGCCGAGCCCGCGCTTCACCTCGGTCCAGCCCCCGCCGGGACGCAGGTGGAACAGCGCGCCGTGGCCGAACGGCGTATCCTGGGCCTCGCCGTCCGGGCCGATGTTGTTGGCCATGCTGCCGATCCAGAGGTCGCCGTTGGGGGCGGCGCGGCCGTCGTTCAGCCGCGCGGTGGGCCAGGCGTCCAGGCGAAAGCCCTGGTCGCGCCGGCTGTCGTCGGCGGGCCGCCAGTGGATCAGCCGCGAGGCCAGGGCCACCAGCAGCTCGCCGGGGGTCTCGGTCAGCGACAGCGCCACCACCGGCTCGTCGAAGAACCAGCTGGAGACCCGCGCCTCGGCGTCCAGCCGATGGATCAGGAAGCGGTTGACGTCGCACCAGTAGAGAGCGCCCTCCTCGGGGCTCCAGGTCGCGGCCTCGCCACACCTGTCGCCTACCGGGGCCACGCACCGCAGCTTCGTCGTCATCGGCTCACCTTCATGCAAGGCGGCGAGCTTAGGCCGGGGGCGGCCGGGCCGGAAGCGCGCTCAGAGGAGCGGCCTTCCGCCGGTCACCGCGACGGTGGCGCCGGAGACGTAGCTCGCCTCGTCAGCGGCCAGCATGACATAGACCGGCGCCACTTCCCGCGGCTGGCCCGGGCGCTGCATCGGCGTCTGCTTGCCGAAGTTCCGCACCGTCTCTGGCGGCATGGTCGAGGGGATCAGCGGCGTCCAGATCGGGCCCGGCGCCACGCAGTTCACCCGCACGCCCCTGTCGGCCAGCAGCTGGGCCAGGCCGGCCGTGAAATTCTGGATCGCGCCCTTGGTGGTGGCGTAGGCGAGCAGCTGGGGCGAGGGATCGTCGGCGTTGATCGAGGTGGTGTTGATGATCGCCGAGCCCGGCCGCATGTGCGGCGCGGCGGCCTTCGCCAGATAGAACATGGCGAAGATGTTGGTGCGGAAGGTGTAGTCCCACTCGGCGTCGGAGATCTCCTCCAGTGAGGCGAAGGAGGCTTGGTGGGCGGCGTTGTTCACCAGCACGTCGATCCGGCCGAACGCGTTCACCGCCCGCTCCACCATCTCGCGGCAGTGCGCCGCCTCGGAGAGGTCACCCTTCACCAGCACCGCCCTGCGGCCGGCCTCCTCCACCCAGCGGGCGGTCTCGCGGGCGTCCTCGTCCTCGCTGAGATAGGCGATCAGCACGTCGGCGCCCTCGCGGGCGAAGGCGATGGCGACGGCCCGGCCGATGCCGGAATCGCCGCCGGTGATCACCGCCTTCTTGTCGGTCAGGCGCCCGGCGCCGCGGTAGCTCGTCTCCCCGTGGTCCGGCTTGGGATTCATCTCGCGCGTGAGGCCCGGCGGCCGGATCGTGGGCTGCTGCTCGAATGGCGGTTGCGGCGTCTCAGCCATGACGGTCTCCTCGCCGGGCGGATCGGGCTCGGACTCCTCGTCCATGGCGATCCTCGGCCCGTCGGTCGGCGTGCCGGTGCGCCGGCCGTCCGGCGCGACGCCCGGAGCGTCCCGGGGCCGCGGCGCCCGGTGCCGGGCGGGCGCTCCGTGGCGCCCGGAAATCAATCAATGAATCACGAGTACGGCTCGCCCCGCAGCGCGAGCCCTACCCCCGGGATTCCCGGTCAAGAGAGTCTAGCGATGCCCGCCACCGCCGTGCCATGGCGCTCGG
>CBJNAS010000306.1:0-4421 GCA_966434565.1 uncultured Phenylobacterium sp. | reverse complement strand
ATGCGCCTGGTGCTGGCGCTGTTCATGTTCGTGGCGCTGGCCGCGGCGGCGGGGGCCGTGCCGTTCCTGGCCGACCGGCTCGCGCCCGAGCAGCAGTTCGGCCTGGAGCGCTGGGCGGTGGTCGCCTTCGTGGTGGCGGCGGTGACCGACTTCTTCGACGGCTGGCTGGCGCGCCGGCTCAACGCCACCAGCGTCTGGGGGGCGATCCTCGATCCGATCGGCGACAAGGTGCTGGTCTGCGGAGCGGTGCTGGGCCTGCTGGCGCTGGGGCCCCAGCCGATGGTGGTGCTGCCCGCGGGCCTGATCCTGTTCCGCGAGTTCACCGTCAGCGCTTTGCGCGAAGTGGGCGCGGGCAAGGGGATCAAGCTGCCGGTCACCACGCTCGCCAAGTGGAAGACCACTCTGCAGCTGACGGCGCTGGCGCTCGAGCTCGTGGTCGCCGCCTGGGGCGCCTTCGGCCTACCGGACGATCCGGGGGTGAAGGGGCCGGCGGAAGGCGTGGCGCATGGGTTCTTCTGGCTGGCCGCCGTGGTGACAATCGTCACGGGCGCGCAGTACTGGGAGCAGACGCGCAAGGCGCTGCAGGGCTGATCCACGTGAAGACCCGCCGGGAACGCCTGAGGGGCCGTCTACTGCGGCCGCAGCTGCTACGGCGGCTGGGCCCCGGCCTGATCACCGGCGCGGCCGACGACGATCCCAGCGGCATCGCCACCTATTCCCAGGCCGGCGCCGCCTACGGGCTGAACATGCTCTGGACGGTGGTGCTGACCTATCCGCTGATGACGGCGGTGCAGTCGATCAGCGCGCGCATCGGCCGGGTGACCGGCAAGGGCCTGGCCTGCAACCTCGCCGAGGTCTTTCCCCGGCCGATCGTCATGGGCCTCGTCGCCCTGCTGTTCTTCGCCAACACCCTCAACATCGGCGCGGACCTGGCGGCGATGGGCGCGGCCGCCCGGCTGCTCGCGGGCGGCGGCGAGCAGGTGTTCACGGTGGCCTTCGCCCTGGTCTCGCTGGCGCTGCAGGTGTTCGTGCCCTACCACCGCTATGTCCGCTTCCTGAAGTGGATGACGCTGGCGCTGTTCGCCTATCTCGGCGTCGTCTTCACCGTGCGGATCGACTGGGGCCAGGTGGCGGCGCGCACCTTGCTGCCGCACCTCTCCGGATCCGAGGCCATCGTGACCGTGGTCGCGGTGTTCGGCACCACCATCAGCCCCTACCTGTTCTTCTGGGAGAGCGCCGAGGAGGTGGAGGAGGAGAAGGTCGACCCGAAGCAGGGCCCGCTGCTGCGACGCCCGGAGCAGGCCCATGACCAGCTGCGCCGCATCTGGTGGGACAATGTGATCGGCATGGCCGTGTCCAACGTCATCGCCTTCTTCATCATCCTGACCACCGCCGTGGCGCTGCACACCCACGGGGTCACCGAGATCCAGACGTCCGAGCAGGCCGCGGCGGCGCTTAAGCCGATCGCCGGGCCCGCGGCCTTCCTGCTCTTCACCACGGGACTCGTGGGGGCTGGCCTGCTGGCGGTGCCTGTGCTGGCGGGTTCGGCCGCCTACGCCGTAGGCGAGCTGCGCGGCTGGAGGGGCGGACTGGAGTCGAAGCCGGTCGAGGCGGTGGGATTCTACTCGGTGATCGCCGCGGCGGTGCTGCTGGGGCTGGCGCTCACCTGGTCGCCGGTCGACCCGATCAAGGCCCTGTTCTGGAGCGCGGTGGTCAACGGCGTCATCTCGGTTCCGATCATGGCCGCCATGATGGTGGTCGCCCGGCGCCACAGCCAGATGGGCCGTTTCGTCGCCACGCCGTCCCAGGCCGCTCTGGGCTGGATCGCCACCGCGGTAATGGCGGTCGCGGTGGCGATGATGGTGGTAGGGCTGGGGACCTGAGCCGGCCAAACGCCGTCAGCTCATCGCGTTCGCCGGCGGCGGCGGGTCCCCGGGCAGCGGGATGAACTCCTTATCGTCGCCGACCGGCAGCTTCAGCCGTCCGGCCCGCCAGTCCGCCTTGGCCTGCTCGAGGCGTTCCTTCGACGAGGCGACGAAGTTCCATTCGATGAAGCGCGGACCGACCGGCTCGCCGCCCAGCAGCATGACGACCGCGGGCGTGACTGCCTTGACGGCGATGGTCTCGCCGGGCGCGAAGACCGCCATCTGGCCATCGTGCAGCGTCTGGCCGTCGACCTCGACGACGCCTTGGGCGATATAGGCCGCGCGTTCCGCATATTCCGCGGGAAGCCCTGCCGTCGCGCCCGCCTGCAGCGCCCAGTGCATGTAGAACAGCGGCGAATGGGTCGCCACCGGCGCGCGCGCGCCGAAGGCTTCGCCAGCGATCAGCCGCGCGCTCAGGCCCTCGGCCTCGAAGGCCGGCAGCTCGCCGGCGCCGTAGTGGTCGAAAGCCGGCGCGGTCTCCTCGTCCTCGAGGGGAAGGGCGATCCAGGTCTGGATGCCGTCCATCCGCCCGCCCTCGGCGCGCAGCCGCTCGAAGCGCTCGGAGTGGGTGACGCCGCGCCCGGCGGTCATCCAGTTCACTTCGCCCGGCCGGATCTCCTGGAAGGCGCCGGTGGAATCCCGGTGGGTGATCCCGCCCTCGAACAGATAGGTCAGGGTGGAGAGGCCGATATGCGGATGCGGGCGGACGTCGACGTCGCGCGGGAATCCCGCCTGGAAGGTCGCCGGCCCCATGTGGTCGAAGAAGATGAAAGGTCCCACCATCCGGCGCGGCGCATAGGGCAGCACCCGGCCCACCTCGAACCCGCCGAGGTCCTTGCGGCGCTGGTCGATGACGAGGTCGATCATGGGGGACTCCTCCTGTTTGAACGTCCCCTCAGTCCGCTCCGCGGACAGCTCCCCCGCTGTCGCGCTGGAGCATCGGCTCCAGATCCTCCACCGCGGAGCGGGGGAGGTGGATCGGCGCGCCGAGACGGAGGGGGCGTTTCTGCTCCGATAATGCCTCAGCTCTGCGCGCTCACATAGGCGCTGACCAATCCCAGCGGCGCCGCGGTGGTGTGCTTCACCGAGCGGACGACGATGCGGCTCTCGATGTTGGAGATCAGGCCCAGCGACAGCAGCCGCTCGCGCAGGAAGTCGTCGAAGGCGTGGATGTCGCGGGTGACGACTCGCAGCTCGTAGTCGGCGGCGCCGGTCACCGTGGCGCACTGCACCACCTCGGGCATCTTCAGGATCGCCTGCTCGAAGGCCTCGAGGTTGTCCTTGGTCGGCAGGCTTAGCTTGACCGTGCAATAGACCTCGAAGGTTAGCCCCAGCCGCTCGCGGTCGAGGATGGTCACGCGGCGCTGGATCACGCCGGCGTCCTCCAGCCGCTTGATGCGCCGCCAGCAGGGGCTGGACGACAGGCCCACCCGCTCCGCGATCTCGGCCACGGAGAGGCCGGCGTCATGCTGGATCAGGTCGAGGATCTTGGCGTCGACGGCGTCGAGAGTCTCGGACAACTTTTCCTCCTTACAACCCCGGGCTGGCGCGACGATCTTGCCCGGGAACCCGGCTGCAGGGGCATGCTTTTGGCAAGCAATTGCCTCGTACTTATATGATCTTCTAACAGGCCTTGGGAGGTCGAAAAGGAAGGTTGAGGCCATGCGGCACTTCGATGTGACGCTGGACGACAAATTTCTCCTCAGCGAGGGGAGGATCTTCATCACCGGCGTGCAGGCGCTGCTCCGGGTGCTGCTGGACCAGAGCCGCCTCGATCGCGCGGCCGGGCTGAACACGGCCGGCTTCGTCTCCGGCTATCGCGGTTCGCCGCTGGGCGGGCTCGACCAGCAGGCGCACCGCGCAGAGAAGCTGCTGACGGCGGCGAACGTCGTCTTCAAGGAGGGGCTCAACGAGGACCTGGCCGCCACCGCCGTGTGGGGCAGCCAGCAGGCCAACCTGTTCCCGGGCGCCCGCTACGACGGCGTCTTCGGCATGTGGTACGGCAAGGCGCCGGGGGTCGACCGCACCGGCGACGCCTTCCGTCACGCCAACTACGCCGGGACCTGGCCGAAGGGCGGGGTGCTGGCGGTGGCCGGCGACGACCATGCCTGCAAGTCCTCGACGCTGCCCTCGCAGTCCGAGTTCGCCTTCCAGGACCTGGAAATGCCGGTGCTCTCGCCGGCGGACGTGCAGGAGGTGCTGGACTACGGCCTGATGGGCTATGCGCTGTCGCGGTTCTCGGGCCTCTGGGTGGCGCTGATCGCCCTGGCCGACACCATGGACTGCGGCATGACCATCGAGGTCGGCCAGCGTCGCCACCGGTTCGTGGTTCCAGAGGGCGTCCGCCTGCCGGCGGGCGGCCTGGGCATCCGCCTGAAGGACCAGCCGCTCGACAAGGAGCGGCGCCTGCGCAACCACAAGCTCCCCGCGGCGCTGGCCTTCGCCCGCGCCAACCGCATCGACCGGGTGGTGCTGGACTCGCCGCGGCCGCGGCTC
>CBJNAS010000305.1:0-4426 GCA_966434565.1 uncultured Phenylobacterium sp. | reverse complement strand
GCCCGGTGGGCCGCTCCTACAAGCAGCTGATCGCCGACTGGCGCGAGGTGCTGCCGACCCAGAGCGTCTGCCTGACCGTGCCGGTGGTGCCGCCGTCCGAGCACGAGGCCGCGGGCGCCGAGCGCCAGCGCCACGACGCCGGGCGCCTGCGCGCCTTCGAACTCGCCAACGAGACCCATTGAGGAGGCGGCGGTGCGCGGCGCGCTCCAGATTGGCGGCGCCCCCATCGTCCCGCTGCGCGCGGCCGACACACCCGCCGACGGGCCCGCTTTCACCTCGGCCGAAGTGCTGCCCGGGCGCGGCTTCATGCTGCTGCAGGCCATGCTGCGGCTGCCGTCGGGCGAGGCGGTGGAGGCGCTGCACGCCCCGCCGGCGGTCGACGCCGCCCACGAGCTCGACGGCGGTCCCGAGGACTTCTGCGGCAACCACAGCTTCGCCTTCGGCGGCGCGATCCTGGCGCCCTACGCCAACCGCATCACCGGCCGCTCCCTGACAAGCGCGCAGGAGATCGAGACGCGTATCGCCGGCCACGACGTCCGGCTGCCGCGCAACTGGGGCGGCCGGGCCGCCGGCGCTGCGCAATACGCCATGCACGGCCTGATCCTCGACGCCCAGGTCGCCTTCCAGCAGCCAGCGCCGGATCGCGTCGAGGGCCAGCTGGCGGCCGGGGATTTCGGCGGGCGCTGGCCGTCGCGCAGCGAGATCGCCTTCGAATACCGGCTGGCGGCGGGCGCGCTGGAGCTGACCGTCCGCGTGCGCAACGTCGGCGACGAGCCCCTGCCGATGGGCCTGGGCTGGCACCCCTACTTCGCCCTCCCCAGCCGGCGGCGCGACCAGGCCCGGCTGCGCCTTTCCGCCGCCGCGCGCGCGGAGGTCAGCAACTACGACGAGGTGCTGCCGACCGGCCGGCTGCTGCCCACCGTGGGCACGTCCTACGACTTCGCCGACCCGGAGGGCCGGCCGCTGGGCGGCTCCTATCTCGACGACTGCTTCACCGACCTGGCGCGCAAGAACGGCCGGGTGGTGGCGGAGCTGCTGGATCCCGCCGCCGGCCTGGGCCTCAGGATCACCTCGCCGACGCCCGAGGTGAAGGCGGTGCAGGTCTATGCCCCGCCCGACAAGGCCTTCGTCGTCGTAGAGCCGCAGTTCAACCTGGCCGATCCGTTCAGCGACGTCTGGCCCGCCGGAGTCGACACCGGCATGGCGCGGCTGTCACCCGGCGCGGTCGTCACCTACCATGTCCACGTGGAGCCCTTCGCCCTTTAGGCGTAGCCCCGGCCGGCGACTGGCGCCCCACAGGACGCCATGACGATGCAGGTCGACTGGATACCGGTCACGCGTTTCGAGCAGAACTGCTCGATCCTGCGGTGCGAGGCCACGAGACGGCGGGGCGTTTGGAACCCTACTCCGCCGCCGCCCAGCCGGGCTGCGGCTGGCGGCTGCGCGGCGGGCGGCCGTCGAGGAGCTTGCGCAGCTTCGTCGCCATGGCCGAGGTCTCGTAGGGCTTGTCGAGCAGCGGGAACTCCGCCTCGTCGATCGTCGCGCCCTCGCCGATGAAGCCCGAGGTCAGCAGGATCGGGAGGTCGGGGTGCAGCTCGCGGGCGCGGCGGGCCAGGCTCACCCCGCTCACCCCGCCCGGCATCACCACGTCGGTGAACAGCAGGTCGACCCCGGCGTCGGCGTT
The DNA here is from genome assembly GCA_966434565.1 of uncultured Phenylobacterium sp. Classification (GTDB taxonomy): domain Bacteria; phylum Pseudomonadota; class Alphaproteobacteria; order Caulobacterales; family Caulobacteraceae; genus Phenylobacterium. The sequence continues at coordinate 2,742 of CBJNAS010000305.1, read as the reverse complement.
CAGCACCTCCAGCGCCTCGGCGGCGTTACAGGCGGTGGTGACCGTGTAGCCGAGGCCGGTCAGCAGATCGAGGGTGAGCGCCAGCACCGTGGGATCGTCCTCGACCAGCAGGATGCGCTCGGCGCCGCCGGTCAGGGCCGCAGGCGCAGGCCCGGCGCGCAGGTCCTGCGCCGGGTTCACCGACAGCGGCAGGCGCAGACAGAAGGTGGAGCCCTGGCCGAGCGCGCTCTGCAGCCGGACCTCGCCGTCGGACTGGCGCACGAAGCCGTAGACCTGCGACAGGCCGAGTCCAGAACCCTTGCCCACATCCTTGGTCGTGAAGAAGGGCTCGAAAACGCGGTCGCGCACCTCGGGGCTCATGCCCGCGCCGGTGTCCTGCACCGAGATCGCCACCCAGTCGCCGTCCTCGTCGGTCTCGCCTTCGGTGCGGATCGAAAGCACGCCGCCCTCGGCCATGGCGTCGCGGGCGTTCACCGCCAGGTTCAGGAGCGCGGTCTCCAGCTGGGTCGGATCGACGTGCGCGCAGAGCGCCTCGTCGGCGAGCGCCAGGTCGACGGTGATCGCCTCGCCCACGGCCTGGCGGATCAGCGGGATGAATCCGCTGATCAGCGCGCCGACGTCGACGGTGACGGGGCTGAGGTGCTGGCGGCGCGAGAAGGCGAGCAACTGACGGGTGAGATCGCGCCCCCGTTCGGCCGCTTGGCGGATGGCGTCGATGCGACGGGCGCGGCGGGCTTCGTCCTCGTTCTTGCGGGCGAGCATGTCGACGTTGCCGAGCACCACCGTCAGCAGGTTGTTGAAGTCGTGGGCGACCCCGCCGGTGAGCTGGCCCACCGCCTCCATCTTGCGCGCCTGCACCAGCTGCTCCTCCAGCTGGCGCCGGTCGGTGGCGTCGAGCAGCACACCGAAGATCTCCTGGGCCGCGGCGGGGTCGGCGGCGGGCGCGAGGACGCCCTGGTCCAGCAGCACCTTGTACTGGCCGTCGGCGCACAGCCAGCGGAACTCGCAGGCGTAGCGGCCGATCCGGGCCGCGTCGGCCAGCGCCTGGCGCACGCCGTCCAGGTCGTCCGGATGGATGCGACTGAAGCCGAACTCGGCCTCGCTCATGAAACGCTCAGCCGGAAAGCCGGTGATCTCCTCGATCATCTGCGACACGAACAGCGGGGCGAAGGGCGGCGCGGCGCGGCGCGAGGTGAAGACGATCGGCAAGGACTGCAGGATCGCCTCCTGGCGCGCCTCGGTCTCGCGCAGCGCCCGCTCGGTCCGCGCCTGCTCGGCCTTCATCCGGGCATGCTCGTCCAGCAGCCACTGCTGGTAGGCGGACTGGCGCTTCACCTCCTCGGTCTTGAGATAGAGGTCGACCAGCACCGCCACCTTGGACTTCAGGATGAAGGGATCGACGGGCTTGAAGACCACGTCCACCGCGCCCGCCGAATAGGCCTGGAAGACGTGGCCCTCGTCGCGGAAGATGGCGGTCAGGAAGACGATCGGGGTGCGGCTGGTGCGCTTGCGCGAGCGGATCAGCTTGGCGGTCTCGAAGCCGTCCATGCCCGGCATGTGCAGGTCGAGCAGGATGACGGCGAACTCCTCGGTGAGCAGGCGCCGGAGCGCCTCCTCCCCCGAGCGGGCGATCACCAGCTCATGGCCCAGCTCCTCCAGCGCCTGGACCGCGGCGAAGGCGTTGCGCTCGTCGTCGTCGACGACGAGGATCCGCGCCTCCAGCGGCGTGGCGAGCGCGGGCGGAGGCGTGCGCTCCGCCCGCGGCGTCGACCAGGACTGACCGGTTTCGCCGGACATCGGGGTCACATCAGCTCGCTTGCGGCAGCAGGGAGACCATCTGGTCGCTGGCCAGCTTCAGGGCGTCCGCGCGCTGGATCGAGACCCGCAGCACCGACACGAGGTGGTCGATGTCCACGGGCTTGGAGACGTAGTCGGATGCGCCGGCCTGGATGCACTTCTGGCGGTCCCCCTTCATCGCCTTGGCGGTGACCGCCACGACGGGCAGGTCGGAGAGCCCCGGACGCGCCCGGATCTCGCGGATGGTCTCATAGCCATCCATGTCGGGCATCATAATGTCGACAAGCACGACGTCCACGTCGGGCCTGGCGTCGAGCACCTCAAGGCCCGCGCGCCCGCTCTCCGCATAGGAGAGCTCGACCCCGTACTCCTCGAGCGCCGAGGCGAGCGAGAAGATGTTGCGGATGTCGTCGTCGATCACCACGACCCGGCGACCGGCCAGGACCGCGTCCTCGTGCCGGGACTGGTTGAGCTTGGCCTTGGCGGTCGCCGGCATCCGCTCGACCGGGGCGTGCAGCAAGAGGCTCGCCTGGTCGACCAGCTGGTCGGGCGTGCGCGCCAGGCGCACCAGGCCGCCGAACACCGCCAGCCTCAGCCGCCGGACGTCGTCCGCCTCCAGCTCGCCCGGGGCGTAGACCACCGCCGGCGCCATGCGCCCGTCGCTCTGCTTCAGCAGCTCGACCAGCTCGCCTGCCGGTACGGCGGCGGCCTCCACCACCAGCCCATCGGGCCGCTCGGCCGCGGGCCTGGCCAGGACGGCGGCAAGGTCGGACGTCACCTCGACCCTGGCGCAGCACTGGCGCAGCAGCTCGGCGGTCTCGCCCTCGGCCCCGACCAGGACGATGCGCCGCTCCGCCTTCTGGACGAAGCTCTTCACCCCCTGCAGGGTGGAGACCACCACCTCGCGCTCCACCGGCTTGTGGGTGAAGCCGAAGGCGCCGATCG
>CBJNAS010000304.1:0-4433 GCA_966434565.1 uncultured Phenylobacterium sp. | reverse complement strand
TCCTCGCCAACAACCACCCGATCGCCCGCGGCGAGATCCAGATCAACGACGACCGGATCGCCATCGCCGTGACCCGCGAGGCCGACGTCTACGACTATATGGCGGGGGCGTCCTGACGCGGATCTGTGCGGCCTCTTCACAAAGCCTCGCGCGTTTGCTACGCCCCGCGCCTCACGATGAGCGGTCGTGGCGGAATTGGTAGACGCGCAGCGTTGAGGTCGCTGTGGGGCAACCCGTGGAAGTTCGAGTCTTCTCGACCGCACCAGTGAATCGAGATCATCAAGCCGGGTAGGAACGCCACGCAGATTATCCAGGGAATGTCCGCATGAGCCGGAATACGGACGACGTGATGGACCTGGAGAAGACGGCGGTCCCCGCGGAAGATCTCGAAGATCTCGCGCTTGGCGAGGACTACGCCCTCAACCCCGAGTTCGTGCCCCTGGTGGCCGATGCGCTCGACCGCGGCGACGCCGAGCGCTTGCGCGAGCTGCTGGGCGCGTTGCATCCGGCCGACGTCGCCGACCTGATGGGCTTCCTCTCGGCGGAGGACCGCGAGGCGCTGGTCCCGCACCTCGATCCGGACACCCTGGCCGAGGTCCTCTCCGAGCTCGACACCGAGATCCGCGAGGAGGTGCTGGAGCATCTGCCCTCCGCCACCCTGGCCAAGGCGCTGGGCGAGATGGAATCGGACGACGCCGCCCAGGTGGTCGACGACCTGGAGGAGGACAAGCGCGCCCAGGTGCTGGCCGCCATGCCCGACGTGGAGCGGGCCGCGATCGAGAGCAGCCTGGGCTATCAGGAGGAGACCGCCGGGCGCCTGATGCAGCGCGAGGTGGTGGCCGCGCCGCAGTTCTGGACCGTCGGCCAGACCATCGACCACCTGCGGCGCGAAAGCGACGAGCTGCCGGAGCTGTTCTTCGACGTCTATGTGGTCGATCCCGCCTACAAGCCGGTGGGCGCCGCGCCGGTCAGCCTGCTGCTGCGCTCCAAGCGCGAGACCCCGCTCGCCCAGCTGATGGAGCCGGTCACCGAGATCCCGGTCGACATGGACCAGGAGGAGGTCGCCTACATCTTCAACAAGTACCACCTGATCTCGGCCCCGGTGGTCGAGCCGGGCGGGCGGCTGGTGGGCCAGATCACCGTCGACGACATCATCGGCGTCATCAAGGAAGAGAGCGAGGAGGACATCCTGGCGCTGGCCGGCGTCTCCGACGCGGGCCGCGACGCGGGCGTCGCCGGCATCGTGCGCTCGCGCCTGCCCTGGCTGGTGATCAATCTCGTCACCGAGAGCCTGGCGGCCCTGGTGGTGGGCGCGTTCCAGAACGAGATCGCCAAGCTGACCGCGCTCGCCGTGCTGATGCCGATCGTCTCCTCGCTGGGCGGCAACGCCGGCACCCAGGCGCTGACCGTCGCCGTGCGCGCCATCGCCAGCCGCGAGCTCAACACCGCCAACGCCGCCCGGGTGATCCTGCGCGAGCTGGGGGTGGGCCTGTTCAATGGGGCGGCGATGGGCGGGCTGCTCGGCTTCGCCGCGTGGATCCTGTGGCACGACCCCAAGCTGGCGGTGGTGGTGGGCCTGGCGGTGCTGGCGAACTTCTTCGTCGCCGCCGTGGGCGGGATCCTGGCGCCGATCGTGCTCGAGCGGACGGGGCGCGATCCGGCGGTTTCTTCATCGATCGTGGTCACTTTCATGACCGACTTCTTCGGGTTCCTCGCCCTGCTGGGGATCGCCGCGCTAATCCTGTTGTAAACCTGCGGCGCCCGGCGCGGGTCTTGCTGGGAAAGCGGGACGCCGCGCGCGTCTGTGTCAAACCGGGACAACGGCATGTCGCCTTCCCAGCAGGTCTCCCGGGCCGCGATCGAGCTGATCGAGCGGTTCGAGGGCTATCGCCGCAAGGCCGCCAGGCTGCCCGACGGGCGCTGGACGATCGGCTACGGCCATACGCTGAGCGCGCGCGAAGGGGCGGAGGTCTCGCAGGCCGACGCCGAGGCCCTGCTGATCTACGACCTGATGGGGGTGGCGCGCGAGGTCGACGCCCTGGTCTACGCCGAGCTGACCCAGCCCCAGTTCGACGCGCTCTGCGCCTTCGCCTTCTCGGTGGGGCTGGACGCCTTCCGCGGCTCGGATGTGCTGAAGCGGGTCAACGAGGGCGCCCACGCCCGCGCGGCCTTCGCGCTGGAGCTGTGGCGCCGTGTCGAGTTCGAGGGCGAGAAGATCGTCGTCGACGCCCTGGTGCGCCGCCGGGCGGCCGAGAAGCTGCTCTACCTGACCCCGCCGGGCGAGGCCTGGCGGCCGGCGCCGTCGGCCGTGCTGAAGCCCGAGCTGGACGAGGAGGCGCTCGACACCGCGCCGCGCGAGATCCCCGCCGAGGTGGCCGCGTCGCTGGAGGGCGAGGCGGTGACGGTCACCCGCGAGCCCGTCGGAACCGACGTGGAGCCGCCGAGCCAGGTCGAAGCCGCCGCCGAGGCGGTCAGCCAGCGGCTGCAGGCGCTGTTCCCCGAGCCGGAGCCAGTCACCGAAGCCGAGCCGGCTGCAGAGCCGCCGTCGACGGAGGAAGCCGTTTCCGAGCCCGTAGAAGCGGCGCCGGCCGAATTCGCAGAGCCGCTCTTGGAGCCCGTAGAGGAAGCTGCTCCGTTCGAGCCCGCGCGCCCGCGGCCGCGGACCGGCGCGTCCCGACCCAAGCCGGGGCTCGACGCCATCGCAGGCCTGGTGCTGGCGGGCCTCGCCTTCTTCGCCGGCGGGATCTACTGGGCGCTCGCCGCCGCCCCGGGGCCGCAGGCGGGCGTGTTCACCCCGCCCCTGGTGGGCTGGCTGGCCGGCGTGGCCGGCGTGGCCTTCGTCGCCATCGGCGTGTTCCTGGTGCTGGAGCGCATGGCCGGCGCGGCGGAACGTCGCGACAAGCGCCGCGGCTGAGGGGGCGCGGCTCGCGTCGACCATCCGACGCATGCTAAGCGTCTGCGCAATGCGTTCCTGTCTGCGACCAGCGCTGTGCGTGGCCGTGGCGCTGAGCCTTGCGGCCTGCGCCACCACCGCGCCGACCCCCGGGTGTCCGGCCGGGCAGCAGAGGCTGCGCACCGCCCAGCTGTTCTTCGGTCGCAATATCGCCGGGCAATCGGGCGTCAGCGAGGCGGCCTTCCGGCAATTCGTCGACCAGGAGCTGACGCCGCGCTTCCCCGACGGCCTCACCATCCTCGATGGCGGCGGCCAGTGGCGCGGGCCGGAGAACAGGCTGATCCGCCAGTCGTCGAAGGTGGTGCTGATCGTGCTGCCGAAGCGGGCCGACGCCGGCGACCGCATCGAGGCCGTGCGCGCCGCCTACAAGACCCGCTTCCACAAGGATTCGGTGCTGCTGGTCACCCAGGCCGCCTGCGTCTCGTTCTGAGCGGCCGCCCAAGGGCGAAGGGCCGCCGGATCGCTCCGGCGGCCCTTCTTCTGGGGTGCGGCGAGCCTCTGGCCGAGGACTCTCCGTCTCGCCGCCCCTCAGGGCTGGGCCGAGGCCTGGCCGGACGCCTGGCCCGAAGCCTGGGCGTTCGCCGAGGTCTGCGCCCCGGCGTTCAGCGAAAGGCCGCCGGAGGCTTGGCCCTGCGCGGAGCCCTGGCCGGAACCGGTGTCGAACGCCGACGAGCCCGAGGCGCCGCCGTTCGCCGAGGCGGAGGGCTGGGAAGACGCCAGCGCGCCTTGGCCGGACTGCGCCGCGCCGGCGAGCGCGCCTTGCCCCTGGGCCGCGCCACTGGCGGCGGCGTTGCGCGCCTGGCCGGCGGCCGAGCGGGCGGCGCCGACGCCGGTCTGCGCAGCTCCGGTGGCCGCGACATGCGCCCGCGCGGCGGCGCGGCTCACGTGGGACGTGACGCCGCTCGCGTCCGCGCCCAGCTGGCCCGCGGCGCTGGTCGAGCCCGCCAGCGAGCCGGTCAGCCCGCCCACGTCGCCGAGGCCGCCCCCGAGGCCGCCCGTCAGCCCGCCGGCCAGGCCGCCGCCGAGACCCAGCCCGCCGCCGCCCAGCAGCTGGGCGTTCGCCGCGCCGGCCATGAGGAAGAGGCCCGCGGCCGCGGCGCCGATCATGAGAGAGGTCTTACGCATCGTTTCCGTCTCCTGAGGTGTCGAAGCTTGGGCTTCACATCGGGTCCAACGACGCGGTCCTCGCGCTTCATCCCGGGACGGTGAAATTTTTTTAGGGCGCCCGCATGGCCAAGCCGTGCGCGCCCACCTGGGCGGGGTCGGTGCGCAGCTCGAAGCCCACCAGGCCGAAGCTGTACACCGGGTCGCGCCCCGGCGCGCCGAGGTCCTGGGCGGCGGCGGCCAGGCGCGCCAGGGCGCGGCGGGCGGCGGCGGGGTCGGGCGCGGGCAGGTCGCGGGCGAGCTCGCCGGCGACGAGCGGGGCGACGCAAGAGGTGCCGCGCACCACACCGAACCCGCCGCCGGCTTCGGCCACCGC
>CBJNAS010000303.1:0-4435 GCA_966434565.1 uncultured Phenylobacterium sp. | reverse complement strand
CGGGCGATCCACTCGGTGTTCCTGTACCACGCCATCGCCGCCGGCATGGACATGGGCATCGTCAACGCCGGCGACCTGCCGGTCTATGACGACATCCCCTCTGAGCTGCGCGAGGCGGTCGAGGACGTGGTCCTCAACAGGAGACGCGCGGACGGAAAGTCGCCCACCGAGGCGCTGGTCGACCTCGCGCCCCGGTACAAAGGCGGCAAGAGCGAGGCCAAGGGCCCGGACCTGGCCTGGCGCCAGCAGCCCGTCGAGGCGCGCCTCTCCCACGCCCTGGTCCATGGCGTCGGCGACTACATCGAGGCCGACGTCGAGGAGGCGCGCGTGAAGGCCGAGCGCCCGCTGCACGTCATCGAAGGCCCGCTGATGGACGGGATGAACGTGGTCGGCGACCTGTTCGGCGCGGGCAAGATGTTCCTGCCCCAGGTGGTGAAGTCCGCCCGGGTGATGAAGCAGGCGGTCGCCTACCTCCTGCCCTTCATGGAGGCGGAGAAGGAGGGCAAGCCGCGCGAGAGCGCCGGGAAGATCCTGATGGCGACGGTCAAGGGCGACGTCCACGACATCGGCAAGAACATCGTGGGCGTGGTCCTGCAGTGCAACAACTACGAGGTGATCGACCTGGGTGTGATGGTGCCCGCCGACCGCATCCTCGACGAGGCCCAGGCGCAGAAGGTGGACATGGTCGGGCTCTCCGGCCTGATCACGCCGTCGCTCGACGAGATGGCCTTCGTGGCCGGCGAGATGCAGCGTCGTGGCTTCAAGGTCCCGCTGCTGATCGGCGGCGCCACCACCTCGAAGACCCACACCGCCGTGAAGATCGCGCCCCGCTACGAAGGCCCCACCACCTATGTGCTGGACGCCAGCCGCGCCGTGGGCGTGGTCTCCAACCTGCTTTCGCCCACCGAGCGCGACCGCTTCGTGGCCGAGACCGCCGCCGAATACGCCCGGGTGCGCGAGCAGTTCGCCCGTGGGCAGGGGAACCGCGCCCGCGCCACCCTGGCGGAGGCGCGCGACAACGCCTTCACCCCCGACTGGAGCGCCTACGATCCGCCGAAGCCGAGCTTCGTCGGGACCCGCAGCTTCGCGCCCTACGACCTGGCCGAGCTCGCCCGGCACATCGATTGGACGCCGTTCTTCGCCAGCTGGGAGCTGGTTGGCCGCTTCCCGCAGATCCTCGACGACGACGTCGTCGGCAAGGCCGCCCGCGACCTCTACGCCGACGCCCAGGCCATGCTGGCGCGGATCATCCAGGAGGGCCTTCTGGAGGCGCGTGGGGTGGTGGGCTTCTGGCCGGCCAACGCCGACGGCGACGACATCGTGCTCTACGCCGACGAGACCCGCGCGACAGAGCTCGGCCGCCTGCACACCCTGCGCCAGCAGATGCTGAAGAGCGGCGACCAGCGCAACGCGGCGCTGGCCGACTTCGTGGCCCCCGTCGGGACCAAGCCCGACTGGGTGGGCGGCTTTGCGGTGACCGCCGGCCACGGCGAGCTGGAGCTCGCCAAACGCTTCAAGGAGGCCGGCGACGACTATTCGGCGATCCTCTCCACCGCCATCGCCGACCGCCTGGCGGAGGCCTTCGCCGAGGCGCTGCACCGGCGGGTGCGCACCGAGCTCTGGGCCTACGCCCCCGACGAGCCCTTCGACCTCGACCTGCTGATCTCCGAGCAATACCGCGGCATCCGCCCGGCCCCGGGCTATCCGGCCCAGCCCGACCACACTGAAAAGGCCACCCTGTTCCGCCTGCTGGACGCCACCGCGGCCACCGGGATCGAGCTCACCGAGAGCCTCGCCATGACCCCGCCGGCGGCGGTCTCGGGCCTCTACTTCGCCCATCCCGAGGCGCACTATTTCGGCGTGGGCCGAATCGAGCGGGACCAGGTGGCGGACTACGCGCGGCGAAAGGGCTGGGAGGTGGCCACAGCCGAGCGCTGGCTGGCGCCGATCCTCAACTACGAGCCTGCCTGACCTCAGATTTCTGCGATCGCCGGCGCCGGCCGGCGATGCGCCTCCTCGATCCGGCAGCGGATCTCGCAGCGCACGCCTTCGGGGGCGAAGTCGACGGTCACCTCGCCCTGCAGCTCCGGCGCCAGGCTGCGCTGCAGAAGCCGCATGCCGAAGCCGGAGCGATCGGGCGCCCTGACCGCAGGGCCGCCGGTCTCGGTCCAGGTCAGGCTCAACGCCTCGCCGGCAAGGCTCCAGCGGATCGCCACCTGGCCCTCAGGCGTGGAGAGCGCGCCGTACTTCGCGGCGTTGGTGGCGAGCTCATGCAGCGCGAGCGCAAGGGCCAGCGCCCGCTGGGCGGCCAGCCAGGCCGGCGGGCCGGAGCGGCTGATCTGCGGTCGCTGCACGCTCTCGAAGGGCGCGAGCGCGCTGGCGACGATGTCGGTGAGGCGCGCACCATCCCAGCTCTGGGCGGTCAGCAGGTCGTGGGCGGCGGCCAGCGCCACCAGCCGCGCCTCGAAGGAATCCCGCGCCGCGAACAGGTCCGGGGCCGATCGCAGGGTCTGAGCGGCGATCGACTGCACGGTGGCCAGGGTGTTCTTCACCCGATGGTTCAGCTCGTTGATCAGCATGCGCTGGCGCTTCTCGGCGGCGCGGCGCTCGGTCACGTCGTCGAACACGCCGACAAGGCGCGTCCTGCGCCCATCCGGCTCGACCACGCTGTCGCTGACCGAGACGATGTTCCGCGTGGACCCGTCAGGGAGGTGGATGCGGAAATCGTACTCCTGCCGGAAACAGTTGGCGGCGTCATGGACGGTGTTCTCGGCGCGCACGCGGTCCATGTCCTCGCGATCGATCCGCGCCAACACGTCGGGAACCGTGAGGATCTCGTCCGGACCGAAGGCGAAGATCTCCCGCGCGCGAGCGTCGAGGGTGGCGTCTAGCGTTTCCAGGTTCCACTCGAAGGCGCCGAGACGCGCTACGGCGATCGCCGCGCTCAGACGGCGCTCGCTCTCTTCGGCCGCGGCCTGGGCGCGCACCTGATCGGTGACGTCGAAGCCCTCGATGAAGACGCCCAGGATGTGGCCGTGTTCGTCGGTCACCGGCTCAAGCACGCGGTCGATGATATGCTCCTCGATGACGCCGTTGCGCGGAATTCCGATTGGCGCGGCGCGCCCGCTGAACCGCTCGCCAGTCTCGTAGACCCGCAGGACGGTTTCCGGCTGGCTGTGGGGGAGGATGTCGGCGAAGGCTTCCATGAACGGTCGCCCCTCGGCGTGCCGATCGCCGAACAGCCGCCTGTGCGCCTCGTTCACGAACTCGACCACCAGGTCGGGCCCGTTGAGCAGGCAGATGAAGCCGGGCGCTTTCTCGAACATGCGCCGCTGCCGCTGGATGTCCCGCGCCGTCCGGTGCTCGGCGACAATGCGCTGGGTGGTCTCGACGTAGATCACCAGGACGCCCGCGGGGCGCCCCGTCTCGTCCAGCACCGGCGAGGCGTGGATGTCGAACCACAGCTGCTCGGGTCGGTCCGACCGCAAGGTGGTGATCGGCATGCTCTGATAGGAGGATACGCGCCCGGCCAGGCCTTCGCGGAGCATCTGTTCGATGAACTCGCCGAGCTCGGGCCAGACGCTCGCCGCCGTCGCGCCCAGCGCCGCCGGATGCCTGCGGCCGAGCAGGCGCGCGTAGGCGTCGTTGTAGATCAGGATCCCGTCCTCGCCCCACATCAGCACCATGGGCGCCGGCGAGCGCAGTAACATGGCGGCGGCGACCGTCAGGGTCTGCGGCCAGGCGTCCAGCGGACCCAGCGAGGTGTCGGCCCAGTCGATCTGCGCGATCAGGGCGCCGGCCGCGCCTCCGCCGCTCACGAAGGCCGGCAGGGCGCCGTCAAGATGAGCTTCGGCCATCGCGTCGATACCCACAGGTCGGAACAAGCGCATCACCGGGCTGAAAAAGCAAAACAAACCTTCGGAGGCTGCGGCGTAGCCGGCGGAGCGGCGCTACATCGCCAGCGCCTGCGCCGCCGCCGCGCCTCCGCGCTCGATCCGGCAACGGATCTCGCAGCGAAGGCCGTCGGGGGCGAAGTCCAGAGCCACGTGGCCGTTCAGCTGGTGGGCCAAACTGCGCATCAGGAGCCGCGCGCCGAAGCCCAACTTCCCCGGCGCCGTCACCGGCGGGCCGCCGGTCTCGGTCCAGGCCAAAGTGAGCTCCGCCCCGACGAAGCTCCAGCGGATGGCCACGCGCCCCGCGGGTGTGGAGAGGGCGCCATACTTGACGGCGTTGGCCGCCAGTTCATGCAGGGCGAGGGTCAAGGCCAGGGCTTGCGGCGCGCCCAACCAGGCCAGCGGGCCGGAGCGGCTGATCTGCGGACGTTGAACTGTCTCGAACGGCGCCAGCGCGCTGGCGGCCACGTCCGAGAGGCGCGCGCCCTGCCAGTTCTGCGCCGTGAGGAGGTCGTGCGCCCCGGCCAGCGCGACCAGACGCG
>CBJNAS010000302.1:0-4437 GCA_966434565.1 uncultured Phenylobacterium sp. | reverse complement strand
CCGCTGAAAAGCGTGGCCCGCCTGTACCATGCGGTCGGGGAGGCCTTCGGCTTCGACCGGCTGCGGGCGGCGGCGGCCGGCTCTGCGGTGGGCGACGGCTTCGAGCGCACGGCGCTGCGCCGGCTGATCGAGGACCTGCTGGCGGAACAGGCTTCCCTCACGCGGGCGGTGATGGCGGCCGGCCAGCCGCGCGCGGCGGCTGAGGCCGCCGGCGCCCGCGCCGCCGTGGAGGCCTGGATCGCGCCCCGCCGCGACCAGGTCGCCACCGCCGGGCGCACCCTGCAGGCGATCGAAGCCGCCGCCGGCCCCTGGACATTCGCCAAGCTCACCATCGCCAACGCCGCATTGCGCGAGCTGGCGCTGACCGGGACGCCGGGGCGGAAGCGGAAATAGAATCTGCCTCCCTCCCCTTCAGGGGCCCCACGAAGGGGAGGGAAGATCAGGCTCAGTGCCGGAACACCCGCACGCCGGTGAAGACCATCGCCAAGCCGCGCGCGTCCGCCGCTTCGATGACCTTCTCGTCGCCGATCGAGCCGCCGGGCTGGATCACCGCGGTGCAGCCGGCGTCGGCGGCCTGGATCAGGCCGTCGGGGAAGGGGAAGAAGGCTTCCGAGGCGCAGGCGGAGCCGGCGAGATCGAGGCCGAAGTCGGCCGCGCGCAGGGCGGCGATGCGGGCGGAGTCCTTGCGGTTCATCTGGCCCGCACCGATGCCGAGGGTCTGGCCGTCCTTGGCGTAGACGATGGCGTTCGACTTCACGTGCTTGGCGATGGTGAAGGCGAACAGCATGTCACGCACCTCCGCCTCGGTAGGCGCGCGCTTGGTGACCACCTTCAGGTCGGCCGGCGTCAGGCGCGCGGTGTCGCGGCTCTGCACCAGGAATCCGCCGGACACCGAACGGAAGGTGTCGCCCGCCTCCTGCGGGTCGGGAAGGCCGCCGGTGACCAGCAGGCGCACGTTCTTCTTCTTGCGGAACAGGGCCACGGCGTCCTCGTCGGCGTCGGGCGCGATCACCACCTCGGTGAAGATCTCCAGCACCTTGGTCGCGGTGGCCGCGTCCAGCCGGGAGTTCAGCGCGACGATGCCGCCGAAGGCGCTGGTCGGATCGCAGGCCAGCGCCCGCTCATAGGCCTCCAGCAGGCTGGCGCCGGTCGCCACGCCGCAGGGATTGGCGTGCTTGATGATGGCGCAGGCGGGCCCGGCGGCCGGATCGAGCTCGGCGACCAGCTCATAGGCGGCGTCGGTGTCGTTGATGTTGTTGTAGCTGAGCTCCTTGCCCTGGAGCTGGCGGGCGGTCGCGACGCCGGTCCGCGGACCCGCGAACCGGTAGAAGGCCGCCTTCTGGTGCGGGTTCTCGCCATAGCGCATGGTCTGGACCAGCTCGCCCGCGAAGGCGCGCCGGCGCGGCGCCTCCTCGCCCAGGGCCCTGGCGAACCAGCCGGAGATGGCCGCGTCATAGGCCGCGGTGCGGGCGTAGGCGCGCGCGGCCAGCCGCTTGCGCAGCTCGAGCCCGGTGGTCCCTTCGGTCTTCAGCTCGGCCAGCACCTCCTCCACGTCGGCGATCTCCGTGCAGACGGCGACATAGGCGTGGTTCTTGGCCGCCGAGCGGATCATCGCCGGGCCGCCGATGTCGATGTTCTCGATGGCGTTCGCGTAGTCGGCGCCGGCGGCGATCGTGGCTTCGAACGGGTAGAGGTTGACGTAGACGAGATCGATCCCGCCGATCCCGTGCGCCTCCATCGCGGCCTTGTGCTCGGGCGCGTCGCGCACGCCGAGCAACCCGCCGTGCACCACCGGATGCAGGGTCTTGACGCGCCCGTCCATCATCTCCGGGAAGCCGGTCAGGTCGGCGACGTCCTTCACGGCCAGGCCCGCGTCGGCGATCGTCTTGCGGGTGCCGCCGGTCGAGACCAGCTCGACGCCCATCGCGGCGAGAACCTTGGCCGCCTCGACGAGGCCGGTCTTGTCGGAAACCGAGATCAGCGCGCGGCGGATCGGGGCGCGGTCGGGTGCGGCGGGGAAATCGGGCGCGGCGGGCACGGCGTTCTCCTTCTCGGGTTTAAGGAAAATGCCCAGGCGAGCGGCTGTCTATGGTCCCTGCGCTCCCCGGTGGTCGCCCACCTCACATCGCCAGTCACGCGGGATGGGCGGGACTTAATTCGCGCCGCCGCCCCCGTCAACGCGGCCCCCGCCCATGCGCGGTTCGACCGGCGCCGCATCCACCCGATTGGCGGCCGAGAGCTTCCAGCGGATGCGTGCGCCCTCGGCGAGCCGCACCTGGCCGCGCAGGACGATCTGCTGGGACCGCCGCAGCTGGCCCAGGCGATAGTGCACCGAGGGCTCCAGCGACACCTCCACGGCGTCGTTGCGCAGCCACCAGCCGCGCTCGTCCCCGTCGAGCTTGAGGAGCACGCTCTTGGCGTCGCGCGCGACCTGGGCCTGGACGGCGGGATGCAGGTGGAAGCGCACGGTGAAGGGCGTGAAGCGCCGGCCGCCTGCGCCGGACTTGCCGGCGATCGGCGTGAACCTGTCCTCGCCGCGCAGTTCGTCGCGCTCGACGTCGAGATAGAGCCGCCGCTCGTGACGCAGGCCGAACCGTTCGACCCAGCCGTCGTGGGCCAGTTCGAGCCAGAGCGCGCCGGGCGCCTCGTGGCGTTTGGCGTCCACCGTGCGCACGGCGCCGGCCAGCTGCGGGCCCAGCACCTTGGCCGCGAAACCACGTAGCGGCTCGCCGCAGGCCGCGTCGCCGATGGAGGCCGTCGAGGCCGCGTCGACGAGGCGCATGGCCTGGGGCGCGTGCGCGTCCGGCGACCAGCCGCCGCCGGTGATCAGCCGCCGCTCGCCGACCAGCACCTCGATGGCGAGCGGCTGGGCGCAGGCGGTGAGGCTCCAGGCCCCCGCAGCGGGCGGGGCGGCGTCGGCGCAGACCTGCAGCGAGCGTCCCTCCAGGCGATGGTAGCCGTTGCGGACGGCAGGCGTGGCGCGCTCGCCGAACTCGTCCTGGGCGCGCGCGGCCGCCACATAGGCGCGCTCCAGCTCCTCGCCTCCGTGGAACGCGGCCAGGCGACCGTCCTTCAGGGTGAAGAAGCGCACCGCGCCTGCCAGCCGATCGATCGCCCGCAGCAGCTCCTCGGGCGCGGAGAGGCCGCGCTGAGCGAGCACGTCGTCGAGGGTCCAGAGGTCGAACAGCAGCTCGAGCGTCGCCTGCGGCCGCCGTGAGGCGTGGCCGCCGTCCGGCAGCACCGCGGCGGGCAAGGCGCGCCGCAGCCGGGCAAGGCCGCGCGCCAGCAGCCGCTCGCCGGCTGCGCCCGAGAGCGCGGCGCCGGCGATCGCCGCCGCCACCGCCCGCTCCGCCTCGCGCGCCGGCCCGTCATCGGCCTGCAGCAGCGCCCGCGCCTGGCGGCAGAGATCCTGGGCGATCCGCGCCGCCTCGGCGTCGGAGGCCCGCGCGGCCAGCGCCCGGGCGGCGCAGGCCAGGTTGTAGACCCGGCGCTCCAGCACCTCGGGGCTCCAGGCGAAGCTGTTCCAGGGGCCGAACACGCGTGACCAGGCGAGCGTCAGGCGCAGGCCCTCGCTCGCGCCCTCCGGACCCGCCGCCAGCAGGTCATGCATCCAGCCGAAGCGGTGCAGGGCCACGGCGAAGCGGCGGCTCGGCGAGGGCTGGCTCCAGGGGTCGCCGCGCGCGCCGGGCGCCAGCGTCTCGCCGCCCAGCACGAAGGCGCCGGCCAGGATCTGGCGTCCGGCGCTGAGGTCGGCGGGCCGCAGGTCGCGGGGAATGGCGCCGAGGCCGTCCGGCCGGCCCTTGGCCAGCAGCCAGCGGTGGAGCGCGGTCCCGGTCCATTCCTGAGTGATCCGACGCCGGGCGGCGACGACGGCCGCGGCGGCCATGTGGCGGCCCGGCAGGTGGTCTATGCTCGAGCCCCCCGCCACCCGCCGCCCCTTCAGCGACCGCGCAAGGCGCGGATATTGTCGGCGTAGCGTCCCGCTCCGCCCTTGAAGACCGCGCTGCCGGCCACCAGGGCCGTGGCGCCGGCCGCCAGGCAGTCCGGCGCGGTCTGGGGGGTCACCCCGCCATCGACCTCGAGGACAATTTCGCAGCCGCTGGCGTCGATCATCCGGCGCAGCCGCTCGATCTTGCGAAGCTGCGAGGCGATGAAGCTCTGGCCGCCGAAGCCCGGATTGACCGACATCACCAGCACCAGATCAAGGTCCTCGACGACCCATTCAAGCAACGACGGGTCGGTCGCGGGATTGAGCACCACGCCGGCCTTGGCCCCGAGCTCGCGGATGCGCCGGAGCGTGCGGTGCAGGTGCGGGCCTGCCTCCGGGTGGACGCTGAGGATATCCGCCCCCGCCTCTACGAACGCTTCCAGGTAAGGGTCGACCGGCGCGATCATCAGGTGCACGTCGAAGGGGATCTTCACGTGCGGCTTCAGCGC
>CBJNAS010000301.1:0-4453 GCA_966434565.1 uncultured Phenylobacterium sp. | reverse complement strand
GGGGAATGGCGGCGGAAAATCCCAACGCCCCCTCGCTTCGCGGACAGCTCCCCCGCGAGCGGTGGAGCATCCCGGCTCCGGCTCCTCCACGGCGCAGTGGGGAGGTGGATCGGCCCGCAAGCGCCGAGACGGAGGGGGCGTTCAACGCCTCACCCTGTGTTCCGCAAGCCCGCGGCGATGCCGTTGATGGTCAGGTGCACGCCGTTGCGCACGGCCTCGCTGTCGTCGCCGGCGCGCAGGCGGCGGATCAGCTCGATCTGCAGGTGGTTCAGGGGATCGATGTACGGCAGGCGCGCGCGGATGATCGCGGCGAGGTCCGGGTTTTTCTCCAGGAGCGCCGACTGGCCGGTCACCTTCAGCACGGCCTCTACCGTGCGCTCCCACTCGGCGCGGATCTGGTCGAAGACGGCGTCGGCCAGCGCGCGGTCCGGCACCAGGCTGGCGTAGCGGGCGGCGATGGCGATGTCGCTCTTGAACAGCACCATCTCCATGTTGGCCAGGGTGGCCGCGAAGAAGGGCCAGCTCTCGGCGAACTCGGCCAGCTTTTCCAGCGGCACGCCCGACCGCTCCACCGCCGAGCCGAAGCCGTACCAGCCCGGCAGCATGGCCCTAGACTGCGACCAGGAGAACACCCAGGGAATGGCTCTCAGGCCCGCCAGGGTGCGCGCGCCCTGGCGCGAGGTCGGGCGGCTGCCGATGTTCAGGTCGGCGATCTCGCTGATCGGGGTGGCGGCGTAGAAGTAGTAAACGAAGCCCGGCGTCTCGACCATCTTGCGATAGGCGGCCATGGAGCTCCGCGCCAGGGCGTCCATCGCCTCGCCGCGGCCCTCGCCCAGCTCGTCGACCGGCGGGCGGCGCAGCGAGGCCAGCACCACGCCCGCGGTGAGCGTCTCCAGGCTCTGGCGAGCCAGCTCGGGATCGGCGTACTTGTTGGCCACCACCTCGCCCTGCTCGGTGATGCGGATGCGCCCGCCCACGGTCCCGGCCGGCTGCGCCAGCAGGGCGTCGAAGCTGGAGCCGCCGCCGCGGCCCACAGCCCCGCCGCGGCCATGGAACAGCTGCAGCTTCAGGCCTTGCCCGCGCACCACCTCCGCCAAGGCCCGCGAGGCCTGGAACAGCTCCCAGGTGGAGGTCAGATAGCTGCCGTCCTTGTTGGAGTCGGAATAGCCGATCATCACCTCCTGCAGTCCAGGTCCGGCGAGCAGGGCGCGGACGAGCGGCAGGCCGAGGTACTCGGTCATGGTCTGCGCCGCCGAGCGCAGGTCCTCGATGGTCTCGAACAGGGGCTCGGCGAAGATCTGGGCGCTCGGCGGGGCGTTGGGCGAAGCGCCGGGCTTGAACAGGCCCACCTCCTTCAGCAGCACGTAGACTTCGAGCAGGTCCGACACCGAGGTGGTGTTGGACACGATGTAGGCGCGGATGGCCTCGGCGCCGTAGAGCCGCTCGACCTCGGCGGCGACGGCCAGGGTGTCGAGCTCGCGGCGGGTCTCGTCGCTGTAGCTGGCGTAGGGCGAGGCCAGCAGGCGGGCGTGGCCGAGCTCGCGCAGCAGAAGCTCGCGCCGGGCGGGCTCGTCGAGCCCGGCGTAGTCGGGGCAGACGCCGGCGATCTGCAGAAGCTCGCCGACCACCCGCTCGTGCACCGCCGAGTTCTGGCGCATGTCGAGGGTCGCCAGGTGGAATCCGAACACGTCCACGGCGCGGATCAGCTCCGGCAGCGGGCCGGCGGCGAACACCGGCCCGTGCTGGGCGAGCAGCGAGCCCAGGATGATCTCCAGGTCCGCCTTCAGCGCCTGCGCCGTGGCGTAGGGCTCGGCCTCCAGGGCCGACGGCCTGGGCGGCGCCTCGCCTGTCAGCCTGGCGTAGGTGGCGGCGAGCCGGGCGTAGACCCCCGCCAGCGCCAGCCGGTAGGGCTCGTCCGCCCGCTGGCGCGAGACGTCGTGCGCGCGAGCGGCCAGCTCGGCGAGCTTGGGTGTGACCTCGGTCAGCTCCGCCGAGATCGACAGCTCCGCGCCCAGCGCGTGCACCTGGTCGAGATAGAGGCCCAGCGCCGCCTTGGCCTGCCAGGCCAGGGCCTGGCGCATCACCTCGCCGGTGACGAAGGGATTGCCGTCGCGGTCGCCGCCGACCCAGGAGCCCACCCGCAGGAAGCTGGCGAGCTTGTCCTCGCCCAGCACCGCCGCCCAATGGGCGTAGAGCTTGGGCAGCACGGTCAGGAAGCTGCGCTCGAAGAAGGAGACGGCGTTCCAGATCTCGTCGGCGACCGCGATCTTCACCCGCCTGAGCAGCCGGGTGCGCCAGAAGATCGAGACCTGGCGGGCGAGCTCGGTCTCCACCGCGCCGCGCTCCACCTCGCCCGAGGCGGCGTCCAGCCGGTCGAGCTCGTGGGTGATGGCGCTCTCGCGGTCGAGCACGCTCTTGCGCCGCACCTCGCTGGGGTGGGCGGTAATCACCGGCGCCACCAGGGCGCAGGCCAGAAGTTCGCGCACCGCGCCGGCTTCGGTCCCGTCCCGGGCGAGGGTGCGCAGGGCGCCCGCCAACGTGTCCGAACGGGCGTCCCCGCCGCGCCCGCGACGGCGCTGGATATGGTCTTCGGCGATGTTGGCGATCTGCAGGAAGCAGGCGAAGGAGTGGGCGAAGCGCACGGTGTCGGCGAGCGACAGCGCCCCCAGGCGCTCGCCCATGATGCGCGCGGCCTCCGGCGTGCCCTCGCGGTGGAAGGCGACCGAGGCGCGGCGGATGTCCTCGATCTGGTCGAACACCGCCTGACCGTCCTGGGCGCGGATGACGTCGCCCAGCACCCGGCCGAGATAGCGGACGGCGGCGCGGAGCTGGTCGGGCAACGGCTGGGTCATGGACGATCAAAACGCCAATGCGCGCTCGCCGTCATCTGGTTTCCGAGCGCCTACTCGTCGATAGTCCTGCCAGTGATAGAGGATCGCGCATGAGCCCGGAGGAGTCGCTCGCCCGCATCCGCCGCTACGACGGCCGGCTGAAGGCTTTCGTACGGGTGTTCGATCCGCCGCTCGCGGGCGAGACGACGGACGGACCGACCTTTGCGGTCAAGGACCTGCTCGACGTGGCCGGCGTCCCCACCGGCGGGGGCTCCCGCATCCCGGTCGAGCCGAACCCGCACGTTCACGCCGTGGTGGTGGAGCGCCTGCTGCAGGCCGGCTGGACCGCGCTCGGCAAGACCCACACGGTGGAGCTGGCCTTCGGCGCCTGGGGCGCCAACCGCGCGGTGGGCGCGCCCTGGAACCCCTGGGACGCCCGGGTGCAGCGGGCGCCGGGCGGCTCGTCCTCCGGCTCGGCCGTGGCGGTGGCGGCGGGCTTGGTCGACGGCGCGCTCGGCACCGACACCGGCGGCTCGGTGCGGATTCCGGCCGCAGTCTGCGGCGTGGTGGGCTTGAAGCCCGGGCGCGGGCTGGTCAGCCTGAAGGGCGTCCATCCGCTCAGCCCAGCGCTCGACACCGTGGGGACCCTGGCCCGCGACGTGGCGACCGCGGCCCGCATGCTGGGCGTGATCTCCGGCCCGGACGGGGCGGGCGCCGTGCGCGGCCCCTTCGATCCCGACGAGGCGCTGGCCGCCGAACCGTGCGGGCGCAGGCTGGCCGCCACGCCGCCGGAGACCATCGGCGAGCTCGACCGCGAGGTGGCGCGCCTCTACCTGAGCGCGATCGAGCGGCTGCGCGCAGCGGGCGTCGCCGTGGAGATGGTCCCCGCCCCGCGCGCCCTCGACGAGTCCTGCACGCCGAACGGCATGATCATGGCCGGCGAGGGCTGGCGTTGCTGGCGCGAGCGAATCGCCCGCCACGGCCCGATGATGGACCCCTGGATCGTGCGCCGCTTCCAGGCGGGGCGCGACTACTCCGACCGCCAGCTGGAGGAGGCGCACGCGCGCCGGCGCGCCGACCAGCAGGCCTTCCACGCCTGGATGGCCCCCTACGACGGCCTGCTCTCGCCCACCTGCCCGATCCCTGCCCCGCCGCTGGCCTCGGTCGACGAGACCAACTCGCCGCTGTCGCGCCTGACGCGGGCGGCCAACTACCTGGACCTGCCGGGGATCACCGTGCCCTGCGGCCTCACCGGCGCGGGCCTGCCCGTCGGCCTGCAGATCCTCGGCAAGCCTAGCGACGAAGCCGCCGTGGTCACCCTGGGCGCCGCCTTCGAGCGCGTCAGCGGCTGGAACGAGCGTGCGCCGGACCTCAGCGGGTTTGAAGGTTCCTAAATTTATTCGCTTCTCAACGCCGGCGCGGGCCGTCGGGAGAGCGCCTGGAAGGCCGCGATAAGCCCGCCCGTCCCGGCCAGCAGGGCGGCGCCCGCGAGGAGGGCGGCGACGCCCGCCCAATCGACGCTCCAGTGGGCCTGGAAGACCTTGACCACCACCTGCCAGGCGGCGGCGTAGCCCAGCGCCACACCCGCGGCCCCGGCGATCGCGCCCACCGCCCCATACTCC
>CBJNAS010000300.1:0-4453 GCA_966434565.1 uncultured Phenylobacterium sp. | reverse complement strand
TGCTCGATGGAGATGGCCGGCGACAGGCCCTCGATCAGGTCCACGTCCGGCTTGCTCATCAGTTCGAGGAACTGGCGGGCGTAGGCCGAGAGGCTCTCGACATAGCGGCGCTGGCCCTCGGCGTAGATGGTGTCGAAGGCGAGCGAGCTCTTGCCGGAGCCCGAGAGGCCCGTGAGCACCACCAGCTGGCCGCGCGGGATGTCCACGCTCACGTCCTTCAGGTTGTGCTCCCGCGCGCCGCGCACGCGGATCTGGTTCAGCTGGTCGGCCATCGTGTCCCGGGAACGCTCTCCGTCCGCCGGGGGTCCGGCGGACATGGGCTAATGTAGTTCCGCTAGTGACGGATAGCACTAGAACGTAGGTGGAACAAAGCCGCGGCGCGTGGCTGCTGACAGCACGGTGGCAATAGGAACCTGGTTCAGCGCTGCGCGCGACGCAGCGTCCAGGCGTAGAGGCCGATGACCGTGGCCAGCGCCACGGCCAGCGCCAGGGGGGCGGCCGGCGCGAAGGCCTCGGGGACGACCGCCAGGGGCGCGGCTTGGCCCGTCGCCACGATGAGGCCGGCGTAGCCCACGTTCAGCAGGCTATCGCCGACGATGTAGCCGGAGACCAGCAGCACGCCGAGCCGGCGCGCCGCCTCCGGGTCCCGCCGGCGCGCGGCGGCCTGGTTGTAGATCCAGCTGGCGAATGCCCCGATCACCAGCGGCACGGTCACCGTGGACGGCAGATAGATGGCGACCGCCGCGCCCAGCGGGGGAAGGCTGAGGCGCCCGGTGCGGCGCAGCGCCTCGTCCGCAACCACCAGGCCCGCGCCGATCAGCCCGCCGGCGCCGATCAGGCCCCAGTTCAGGTCGCCGCCGATCACCCCTGTCGCGATGGTGCTGATCAGGGTGGCCTGCGGGGCGGCGAGCGGATTGGGCGAGATGGCGTGGCCGGGCGCGCCGGCGAAGCCGTAGGCCCGGTTGAGCAGGTTGAGGATCAGCGGGATCACCGCCGAGCCGGCCGCCACGCCGATCACCAGGGCGACCTGCTGGCGCCAGGGGGTGGCGTCCACCAGCTGCCCGGTCTTGAGGTCCTGGAGGTTGTCATTGGCGCTCACCGCCACCGCGATCAGCACGCTGGTGACCAGGAGGGCGAAGGCGGTCAGCGGCTTGGGATCCGCGCCGTGCAGAAAGGGCAGGCCGACGGCGCCCACCAGCAGGGCCGCGCCGAGCACGGAGAGGATGGCCATGCCGGAGACGGGGCTGTTGGACGAGCCGATCAGCCCCGCCATGTAGCCGCACACCGCCGCCACCGCGAAGCCGGCGAGCACGATGTAGAGCACGGCGCCGATCGTCAGCGGAACCAGCAGCGGGCCGAGCGGACCGCCGGTCAGGAAGCTCGCCAGCAAGGCCGCCACCGGGACCAGGCAGACGAGTGAAATCAGGCCCATGGTGCGGATCGGAATGTCCTGCTCGACGCGCGCCAGGCCGGCGGCCTTGCCCTTGCGGCGCAGGCGATCGGCCGCCAGCGCGCCCGCCAGTCCCGTCACCAGCGGCCTGGCCAGCTTGGCGAGCGTCCACAGCGCCGAGACCCCGATCGCGCCCGCGCCCATGAAACGGACCTTGTGGCGCCAGACGTCCATGGCCAGGTCGGCGGCGCCCGCCGCAGCCGGCGCATGGGCGCTGAGAATCGGCGCCGCCAGGCCCCAGGTGATCACCAGCCCGACCAGGCCCGCCGCGCCGACCGCGATCCCCACGAGGTGCCCGGCCCCGACCAGGGCCAGGGACATCTGGGCCCCCAGGCCGGTCGCCCCGCCGCCTGCGGTCCGGAAAAACCGCGACACCTCGCCGGCGAAGAGCTGCATCACCGTGAGCAGGGCGTAGCCGGCCGCCGCCACGGCGCCCGCGACCAGGACGGCCAGGCCCTGCCGGCTCTCCGCGGCCGCGGCGTGGCTGACCTCGTGGCCGGAGCCGACGATCAGCACCTCCGCTGCGGCCACGCCCTCGGGGTAGGGGAGGTCCGCCTCGGTCACCAGGGCCCGCCGCAGCGGGATGGTGTACATCACGCCCAGAACTCCGCCGGCCGCGCAGATCGCGAAGGTGGTCCAGTAGGGAAAGCTGCTCCAGGCGCCCATGATCACCAGCCCCGGCACGACGAAGACCACCGAGGCCATGGCTCCGGCCGCGGAGGCCACGGTCTGGACGATGTTGTTCTCGACTATGGTGGCGTTGCGGGTGAGCGCGCGCAGCACGGCCATGGAGATCACCGCGGCCGGGATCGAGGTCGCGAAGGTCAGGGCCACCTTCAGGCCCAGGTAGACGTTGGCGGCGGTGAAGACGAGGGTGATCAGCACGCCCATCGCCACGCCGCGCACGGTGAGCTCGAGGCGGGCGTCGTCCGGGGCGGGCGGGGGGCTGGCGGCGGCGGTCATGCGGGTCCACGGATCAGCGCCGCACGCGCGGCCGTGGCTGCAGTTGAGCCGGGAGTCGGCCGGGGCTCAAGCCCTGCGGCTCAGGTCCTGTGAGCTCAAGCGGTTTCGACCCGCAGCCCGCCGAGCTTCGCGCGGGCGGTCTGGGACAGCACATAGCCCAGGCTGTGGGGGTTGCCGAGCAGGGCGCCGAACGCCTCGCGCAGGTCGCCGCGCGCCTTGGCTTCGAGCGCCAGGTGATAGACCCAGCGTCCGCGGGTGTTGGCGATGTGCGCCTTGAGCGCCTGCCGGTCGGCCGCCGTCAGCCCCGGATGCGCGGCCAGCCTGCGGTCGGCGACCAGGAGGGCTTCCAGGTCGCGGGCTTCGTGGCGGTGGCTGAGCGAGTCCGGCCGGCCCACGGCGACGTAGCCGTGGTCCTCGGTCACGTGGAACCGCGCGCCGCAGGCGAGCGCCGTAGCGTAGAGCAGATAGTCTTCGCCGAGCCGCAGGCTCTCGTCGTGGCGCAGCCCGTGGGCGTCGAAGAAGGCGCGGCTCCAGACTGGCTGGAGATAGCCGAGCTCGGTGCGCGGGCGGCGGGGATCGGCGATGTTGCCCCGCACGAACTCGGCGAAGGTCAGCCGACCGGATGTCGGCAGCCTTCCGTTCCAGCGGGCGTAGGGGCCATCCTCCGCGCCCTCGTTCGCCAGCAGCAGGCGGTCGGCCGCCATGTCCCAGTCGCGCCCCAGCCTGCGGAACAAGGCGCCCAGCCGGTCGGCCAAGAAGAAGTCGTCGGCGTCGAGCACGCAGGCGTAGGGCGCGCGGGAGATGTCGTAGGCATGGTTCGCCGCTTGCGCCGGGCCATGGTTCGCCTGCCGCACGACCCGCAGCCGCTGCGAGCCGTCGTCGCAGGCCTGGGCCACCGCGGCCGTCGCGTCCTGGGAGCCGTCGTCGACGACGATCACCTCGAGGGCCTCGGGCTGGGCGAGGGCGGAGCGGACCGAGCGCGCGACCGTCGCCTGCGCGTTGTAGGCCGGGATCAGAACCGCAACGCAAGGTTGTTCGCAAGGCCCGGAATTCATTCGGGTTCCCCGTTCCTCGCCCCGGCCCAGCTCCACTCCCCTAACCCATGTTGTCGCAATGGGTTCCGGCGCCGCTAGACCATTCGCCGCCGAAGAAGAGGCCGGGGCGAAGCGAATGCACTAGGCTCGCCTGTTGAGCGTGATCGCCGTGGCCGCATTGTAGGCCGAGGGAGGCGGCCGGGCCGTGGGGCCATAGCCGGACAGCTGCTGGCGTTGGCTGGCCACCTCGTTGGCTATGGCGCGGACCAGGCCCTCGGTGACGGTGCGGGCGGCGTGGACGGCGCGGCCGTGGCGGTGGAGGACGGCGTCGAACGCCTTGGTCGCCTGGAGCAGCCGCTTGCGCTGGTCGAGGGGCGCGCTCGACACCAGGCCGGGCTCGGCGCGCACCCGCGTCGACTCGTGTCGGTAGAGGTTGGCGAGCCGGTTGGCTTCCTCGGCCAGCCGGGCGGCGTCCTGCGGCCGGTGCGCCTCGAAGCACTGGCATTGGGTCGCGATCAGCTCGGTCAGGCGCTCGGTCAGGATGATCAGCTGATCCACCCGGTCGGCGGCGTCGTTGGCGGCGAGAGCCATGGGTCCCCCTTACTTCAGGCCTTGCATCTTGAGCATTTCGCGTTCGACCGAGGCGGCCAGGCCGACGCCGCCGCCCTTGGCCATCTGCTTGGCCATGGCCTCGGTGAGAAAGGAACGGAACATCGCCTCGCCCTGGCCGCCGCCGAACGGACCGTCGCTTTCCACGCCCGCGAACATCTGCTGCAGCATGCTCGAGAGGAAGGAGGCCTCGAAAGTTCGGGCGGTTTCCTTGATCTGACCGCGGCGGGCGAGCTCGGCGGCGCTGGCGGGCGTGGCGGGCGCAGGCGGCGGCGCGGCCTGGATCGGGCTGAAGGCGAGGTTGGTCATTGGTCGCACCCGGTCACATGACTTCGATGTCGGCCTGCAGGGCGCCGGCGGCCTTGATGGTCTGCAGGATGGAGATCATGTCGCGCGG
>CBJNAS010000299.1:0-4470 GCA_966434565.1 uncultured Phenylobacterium sp. | reverse complement strand
TGCTTGGGACAAGGACGGGACCTTCAATGCGCGCAACGCGATCCCGGTGACTGATTTGGCGACCTGGGTCGACGCAAACCTAATCCCGTCTCTCAATCCATAGCGGCCTGGGCCGGGGCCGAGGGCAGGCGCAGGCATTGCCATCGCGAAGAGGCCCCGGACCGTTCCGGGGCCTCCTCGACGACCGGATGGCTAGTTGTGGGGCGTCGAGGCGGCGCCGGCGACAGCGCCCGTCCCGCCGCCGACCGCGGCGCCGACCGCGGCGCCCGGTGCGCAGCCGACCGGAAGGGTCGCCAGGCAGCCGATCGCGGCCCCGATACCGGCGCCCGCAGCGCCGCCCTTCAGCGCGCGAACGCCCGGATCGGCGTGCCAGGTTCCGTCTCGCACATACCACCCGCGATCGTCAGCCGGGTCGCTCAGCCAATGCACGTGCTCGTCGCTCTGGTGGGCGTCGTACCAGTCGGCGTCGTGGATGACGATCTGCTGGTCGGACGGGTAGGCGTACCTTTCGTGAACCCGCCAGCACTCGTTGGCCTGATTGCAGGCGACATAGGTCTTCGTGACAGTATCTGCGCTGGCCATCGCGGGTAGGGTGAAGGTTCCCCCGAGGACGGCCAGGACTGAGCCCAATCTGAGGGCCGCAGTGGACATACGCATGACGCTCCGTTCCTTTTGCGGTCAATGACCGCCGAAAACGGTGAGCTGAGGTGATGGTTCCAGCTATTTTCACTGACCTGGCGCCTGAATGGCGGTCAGCGCGCTGTTGATTTGGCCTCGCGCCCCGCCCTCACACCCGCAGCACCGTCGTCTCCACCACGGGCCGGCGTCCCCAGATCCGCTGGCTGGCCTTTTTCACCGCGCGCGACAGGGCCGTCTCGACCGCGGCGTCGAGGTCGCGGTCGTCCTTGGAGAGCTTGCCGAGGGCCTGTTCGGCGGCTTCGGAGAGCTCGTCCAGCACCTCGTCCAGGTCGTCGGCGTCCTCGGTGGGGAGGCCCAGGGCCTTGATTTGCGGGCCCGCGACGATGCGGCCGCGCTTGTCCAGCGCGACCGAGACCGCGACCATGCCGTTGTGGGCGGCGTGGCGGCGCTCGCGCAGGGCCTCGCCGTTCTCC
Source organism: uncultured Phenylobacterium sp. (assembly GCA_966434565.1). GTDB lineage: Bacteria > Pseudomonadota > Alphaproteobacteria > Caulobacterales > Caulobacteraceae > Phenylobacterium. Next base: position 3,358 of record CBJNAS010000299.1, on the reverse strand, counting down.
GGCGTCAGCACGCCGGCGTCGACGTACAGCCGCCCCGAGGGCACCTCGTCGACGATCTCCGCCCGGCCGGGCGCCAGGCGGACCATGTCGCCGTTGCGCGGCGCGATCTGCTGGGGGACCTGCAGGTCGCGGGCGAAGGCCACGTGCTCCAGCAGGTGGCGGCGCTCGCCGTGGGTTGGCACCGCGATCTGCGGCCGGGCCCAGCGGTACATCTCGGCGAGCTCGTCGCGGCAGGGGTGGCCGGAGACGTGGATGCCGGGATGGTCGCGCTCGGTGTAGAGGCGCACGCCGCGGTCGGCGAGGCGGTTCTGCAGGTTGCGGATCGGGATCTCGTTGCCCGGGATCACCCGCGAGGAGAAGATGCAGGCGTCGCCGGCGCCCAGCTTCACGTGCGGATGGGAGCCGTCGGCGATCCTGGCCAGCGCCGCACGCGCCTCGCCCTGGCTGCCGGTGCAAAGATAGAGGATGGCGCTCTGCGGGAAGGCGCCGGCCTCCTGCTCGGTGACGAAGGGTGCCAGCCCCTGCATCAGCCCGACCGATTTCGCCGCCGCCGCCATGCGGTGCATGGAGCGGCCGACCAGGCAGACGCGCCGGCCGTTGGCCTCCGCCGCGCGGGCCACCGAATCCATCCGCGCGACGTTCGAGGCGAAGCAGGCGACCGCCACCTTGCCGGTCATCTGGCCGATCAGCGGGACCAGCGCCTCGCGCACCTCGGCCTCCGAGCCCGCCACGCCCTCGACGAAGACGTTGGTGGAATCGCAGACCATGGCCAGGACGCCCGCGTCGCCCAGCCGCCGGATCGCGTCCTGGTCGGTGACCTGGCCCAGCAGCGGCTCGGGGTCGATCTTCCAGTCGCCGGTGTGCAGCACCGTCCCCAGCGGCGTCTTGATCGCCAGGCCGTTGGGCTCGGGAATCGAGTGGGTCAGCGTGATCAGCTCGATGTGGAACGGGCCGAGGTCGATCTGGCCGCCCAGGGGCACTTCGTGGATCGTCGTCTCGTCCAGCAGATCCGCCTCGCGCAGCTTCTCGCGCAACAGGAAGGCGGTGAACGGCGTGGCGTAGACCGGGGCCCGCAAGCGGGGCCACAGCCAGGCCACCGCGCCCAGGTGGTCCTCGTGGGCGTGGGTGAGCACGATACCCAGGATGCGGTCGGCGTATTCCTCGATGAAGGCCGGGTCCGGCAGGATCACCTCGACGCCGGGCGTCGTCTGATCGCCGAAGGTGACCCCCAGGTCGACGACGATCCAGCGCCGGTCGTGCGGCGGACCGAAGCCGTAGAGGTTGAAGTTCATGCCGATCTCGTTGGACCCGCCGAGCGGCAGGAAGACGAGCTCGTCCGACTTTGACGCCATCGGCCTCACGCGCCCTTCTGGTTGCGGCGCCAGATCTCCAACATCCCGCGGATCGTCAGGTCGTGGTCGAAATGGTCGATGCAGTTGGTGGCGCCGTGGAACAGCGAGGCCACGCCGCCGGTGGCGACGACGGTCAGCGTCGCGCCGCGCTCGGCCCGGATGCGCGCGACCAGCCCCTCGATCAGGCCGATGTAGCCCCAGAACACGCCAGACTGCATGGCCCCCACGGTGTCGGCGCCCACCACCCGCTGCGGTTTCTGGATGGCGACCCGGGGAAGCTTGGCCGCGGCGTTGTGCAAGGCTTCCATGGAGAGGTTGATCCCGGGCGCGATCACCCCGCCTTCGAAGCCGCCGTCGGCCGCGATCACGTCGAAGGTGGTGGCGGTGCCGCTGTCGATGACCAGCAGCTCGCCCTCGTAGGCGACGTGGGCGCCGATGGCGTTGACCAGGCGGTCGGCGCCGGCCTCGGAGGGCTTGTCGATGCGCACCTCGATGCCGAGGTCGGCGTTCTCGCCCACCACCAGCGGCTCCACGTGCAGGTAGCGGCGCGACAGATTGCGCAGGTTGAAGATCGACTGCGGCACCACGCTGGATATGATGCAGCCGGAGAACACGCCGAGCTGCAGGCCGGCCATCCCGAGGAGCTGGGAGAGCCAGACCGCGTATTCGTCGGCCGTGCGACTGCTGTCGGTGGCCGAGCGCCACTGGGCGATCCAGCTCTGTCCGTCGTGGACCGCGAAGAGGGTGTTGGTGTTGCCTTGCTCGATGGCCAGCAGCATGCGCTTCAGCCTCCTCCGAAGAAGACGTCGCCCGCGGTGATCCGCTCCACGCCGCCGCCGTCCAGCCGCAGCCTGAGCGCGCCGTCGGCGTCCAGGCCCTCCGCGATCCCGCTCAGCGTGCGCTCGGCCAGCCGCGCCTGGCAGGGCCGGCCCAGGCCGTAGGCGCGCGCCGTCCAGGCCTCGGCCACGGCTGCGAACCCCTGGGCCTCCCAGAGCTTGCGCCAGGCCTCGAAGCGCACGGCCAGGATCTCCAGCGCCTCCCGCGGCGCAGGCGCCGGCGCGGCCATGTGCTCGGCGAAACTGGTCGCCGGCGGCTCCACCTCGGCCGGATGCCGGGCCAGGTTGACGCCGACGCCCACCGCCAGCCACAGCCGCCGGTCGGGCCGCGCGCCGGATTCCACCAGCACGCCCACGGCCTTGCGGCCATGGACGAGGACGTCGTTGGGCCATTTCAGCCGGGCGGCGCCGGGCCCCAGGCAGGTGTCGGCGAGGTCGGCCGCGGCCAGCGCCGCCAGGAAGGAGACCTGGGCGGCCTCGGCCGGCGGCGCGGCGGTGGTCATCAACAGGCTCGCGGCCAGGTTTCCCTCGCCGGTCGACCAGGCCCGCGCACGCCGGCCGCGTCCGGCGGTCTGGCGCAGGGCCAGGATCCACACCGGCCCCGCCTCCCCGGCTTCGCCCCGGCGGCGCGCCTCCGCGTTCGTCGACCCGAGCTCGTCGTAGACTTCGATCGGCGGGTGATCGGCCAAGTCAGGCGAGACCGAAGGCGGACGCCGCGGCCCGCGCCAGGGGGTCGATCCAGGCCAGCGCCACCATCACGACCGGGAAGGAGAACAGCGCCAGCGTCACGCCGATGGCGCGGGCCTCGACCGGCGGGCGGTCGGTGGCGCCCTGGCTCACGTCGAACCACATCACCTTGATCAGGCGCAGGTAGTAGAAGGCGGCCACGACCGAGCCCACCAGCCCCAGCACCGCAGGCCAGGTCAGGCCGGCCCCCAGCGCCGCCTTGAACACATAGACCTTGGCCCAAAAGCCGGAGAACGGCGGCAGGCCCAGCGCCGAGAGCGAGAAGGCGGTCATGGCCAGCGCGATCCCCGGCTGCTCCTTCACCAGGCCCGCCATGTCCTCGATCGTCTCCATCGCCCGGCCCTGGCGCGAGAGCGCCGCCAGACAGGCGAAGAAGCCGGTCACGTCGATCATGTAGAGCACCATGAAGACCAGCATGGCCTG
>CBJNAS010000298.1:0-4471 GCA_966434565.1 uncultured Phenylobacterium sp. | reverse complement strand
CCAAGGAAGTCGCTGCGGCCCTCTACGATCTGTGGTTAGGGGCAAGCGTGATGACAAAAATCGAACGCACGACGCGCCCTTTGGAGACCGCCATGCGCACGACGCGTTGGATGTTGGGCCTGCCTGGGGTGAACCCGACGAATTAAGGCTTGCGCCCTGCAAGACTACTTCGGCGCGCAATGCGCACGAGCTTTCGCTGGGCCGTGAGTAGTCACCCGAACCGATGTTCGGAAAGTCTCCTCAGAGCGGCGGCGCCCCATTTGCCGGCCAGGGTTTTTGCACGGGCTGGAGGGCCATCTTGGGCCTCGCCCTTCCTCTTCCCATCTGCAAGCCTCGCTGTTCGCAAGGAGGCTTGCATGCGCCAATGGACCGTCGACGCCTTCGCCGCCCAGCCGTTCCGCGGCAATCCGGCGTGCGTGGTGGAGCCGTTGGAGGCCTGGCCCGCCGACGCCTGGATGCAAGCGCTGGCGGCGGAGAACAACCAGGCCGAGACCGCCTTTCTGGTGCGCACCGACGATCCGACGCGCTTCGGCCTGCGCTGGTTCACGCCGGCGCTGGAGGTTCCGCTGTGCGGCCACGCGACCCTGGCGGCAGGCCATGTGCTGCTGGCCGAGCTCGCGCTCCCCGCGGGCCAGGTGACCTTCGACACCCGATCGGGTCCGCTGACCGTGGCGCGCGCCGAGGCCGGTTACCTCATGGACTTCCCCGCTCAGCCGCCGAGCCGCATCGAGACGCCGCCCGGCCTGGCCGCGGCCCTCGGTGCGAGGCCGGTGGAGGTCTGGGCCTCATCCTACCTGGTGGCGATCCTCGAGGACGAAGCGGCCGTGCGCGCCCTGAAGCCGAACCTCGTCGCGCTTGAACAGGTCTCCAGCGCCGCCACCCAGGGGCGCGGCAACGTGGGGGTGGCGGCGGTCGCCTCGCCGGAGGCGGGCTACGACGTGGTCGACCGCTTCTTCGCCCCCGGGTCCGGCATTCCGGAGGACCCCGCCACCGGCTCGCTGCACACCATATTGGCGCCGCTGTTCGCGGCTCGGCTGGGCCGTGCGACCATCGCCTTCCACCAGGCCTATCCCGGCCGCGGCGGCGACCTGGTCTGCGAGGACCGCGGCGAGCGGGTCACGCTCGGCGGTCAGGCGGTGACGGTCGTGGAGAGCCGGCTGCGGCTGACGCTCTAAAAGCAGACGCGAAAGCGCCCCCGGATCGCTCCGGGGGCGCTGGTCGCTCTCAGGCGTCAGGATCAGCGGCGCCAGTCGTCGCGGTCATAGCCGTAGCCATAGCCGTACCGGTTGTAGCCGTTGTTCCAGGCGTAGCTTGAGACGCGCGCTTCGATGTGATGGACCGTGCTCGCCAAGCGACGGTATTCCCACGGCCGGATCTGGCCGGTCTGGTTGCGCCAGGCGAGGTCATGGACGCTGCGCAGTTCGCCGCGGAGCTCGCGGGCCTCACCCCAGGAGATCCGGCCCTCGCGGGCGGCGTTGGTGATCTTCCAGTCCAGGCTGTCGACGTAAGGCGTCGTCAGGGGTTGGGCCTGGGCGGTCACAGCAGCGCCGGCTCCCAGCGTCAGCGCGGTCGCGCCGATCACCATCACCTTTCTAAAGCTCGACATGGTCAGCTCCTCTGCTTCGGTGTCCCTCTGCTTCGGCTCTGTCCCGACCGGCCGGAAAAACTCTTCAGCCAGCGGTTGGTTTCCTTCGCGGCGAGCCGTCAACCTTGGCGATTATCTGCGCCAATCTTCGCGGTCGCCCCAGAAGCGGCTGTCGCCGCGCCAGCCGTCGCCCGGCCGGTTCACCGCCCGCTCGATGCGCGCCACGGCGCGGTCGAGGCGCGCAGCCTCCCAGCGGCTGGCCTCGCCGGTCTGCACGCGCCAGGCGATCGGCTGGACGTCGCGGAACTCGGCGCGCAGCTCGCGGGCCTCGCCCCAGGAGATGCGGCCTTCGCGCGCGGCGTTGGTGATCTTCCAGTCGAGGCTGTCGACGTAGGGCGTGGTCAGCCGGTAGGGCGCGCGGTAGTCGCTGCGATAGTCGCCCCCATAACCGCCCCACGGCTGGGCGGCGGCCGGCGCCGCGGCCGCGGCCACTGCGCCCACGGCGGCCAGCGAGAGCAGGATCTTCTTCAGCATGGCGGTCTCCAGAACCTGTCGACGCCGAAAGGCCGGCGTCCTCATGGCGCGCAGAAAACCATGCGACGGCTGACCGCCGCCTGAGGCGCCCGTTGCCGGAGGTTCAGCTTGCTGAAGGGGTGTTCAGGCGCGGGGGAGACCCGCTAAGCCGCCTCGATCGCGGCCGGTTCGCCGCCGGTCGCCGCGGCGTTCAGGGCCGCGCTGATCGCCTCGTAGAGCTTGGCGATCTCGATGGGCTTGGCCACGTGGCCGTCCATACCGGCGGCCAGGTATTCCTCGACCTGGTGGGTGAGCGCATTGGCGGTGAGCGCGATGATCGGGATGCGTGGGCGTCCGCCGTCGCGCTCGGCAATGCGGATCGCGCGGGCGGCGGCGGTGCCGTCCATCACCGGCATCTGGATGTCCATCAGGATCAGGTCATAGTCGCAGGCGCGCCAGGCGTCGACCGCCTGCTGGCCGTCGGCGACAATGTCGATGTCGATGCCGAGGGACTCCATCACCGCGGCCAGCACCTGCTGGTTGGTGGTGTTGTCTTCCGCCGCCAGTAGCCGCAGGCCGCCGTTGTCCGGGCGTGTGACGTCGGCCGCCTCGGCGCCCGCCGCCCGGCCGCGCGGCAGCGGCAGCTCGACGGTGAAGGTCGAGCCGTGGCCTTCGCGGCTCTCCACGTTGATCGAGCCGCCCATCATCTGGGTGAGCTCACGGCAGATGGCCAGCCCCAGGCCCGTGCCGCCGAACCGGCGAGTGGCGGAATTGTCGGCCTGGGTGAATTTCTCGAACAAGGTGGGCAGCTTCTCCGGCGCGATGCCGATGCCGGTGTCGGCCACCTTCAGCCGGAGCGCCCCGGCCTCGGGGCTGACGTCGATATGCGCCCGGACCGCGCCCTGCGGCGTGAATTTCACCGCGTTGGAGAGCAGGTTGCCGATGATCTGGCGCAGGCGGTCGGGGTCGCCCTCCCACCAGCCTGCCGCCTCGGGAGCGACCTCGACCGAGAACTCCAGGCCCTTGCCCTTGGCCATGACCGCGAAGCTCTCCGCCACGGTCTGGGCGACCGGCGCGAGCTCGAAGGGCTCGCGCAGCAGGGTGAGCTTGCCGGCTTCGATCTTGGAAAGGTCGAGCACGTCGTTCAGCACCGCCAGCAGCAGGCCGCCGGACTGGCGGATGATCTGCAGCCGGTCGCGCTGCACGGGGGCGAGCTCGCCCATGGCCATCACCTCGGCCATCGCCAGCACCCCGTTCAGCGGGGTGCGGATCTCGTGGCTCATGTTGGCCAGGAACTGGGTCTTCAGGACGTTGGCGGCGTTGGCGAGGTCGCGCGCCTCCTCCAGCTGCCGCATGGCCCCCTTCAGCTCCTCCTCCCGCTCGGCGAGCTTGGCGAGCAGGTGGTTGAAGCTGGCGGTCAGGCTGCGGAACAGCTCGTCGGCGGCGGCCACCTCCACCGGATGGAAGTCGCCGCCGGCAGCGACGGCGTTCATCGCATCCGAGAGTTTCTGCACCGGGGCGATCACCCTGTGCGCCAGGCTGCGGGACAGGAAGAGGGCGAGCCCCACGCCGCCGAACAGCAGGACGAAGGTCAGGGCGACGACCTTCGGCAGCAGGGGCGCAAGACCGGGCGTGACCGCCGTCAGCGTCAGCTCGCCCACCGGGCGGCCCTCGAAGGCGAGCGGCCTGCGCACGGTTTCGAACCGGCCCTCGGGCGGGCGGCCGCGGCGCTGATAGATGGTGCGCACCCGGCCGGACGGATCGGCGAGGCGCAGGGAGGCGACGTCGTCGGCGCCGGCGAGGGCGGCGGACAGGGGCGCCTGAATCGGGATCCAGCGTCCGGTCGCCGCGGCGCGGGCGACGGCGGATCCGGTTAAGTTGGCGATCGCCTCGTGGTGGCGATGGGCGTCGGCGCGGGTGATCGCCCACTGCTGCAGCAGGAACACCAGGCAGGCGGCGGTGAGCACCACGACGGTCGTGATCAGCCCCACGCCCGCCACGCGCGCGTGGAAGGTGGTCGCCGACCCCCCGCGATTCTGGCAGTGGGCTGTGGTCATGCGCTCGCAAACGATCGAACTTCGTCGATCTTCGGCTTAGCGCGATAATCCTAACGCTTCGCTTCCGAGTTGCAGTATTCGCAGCAAGCCTTTGATGCGACTAAATTCGTCTTTAGGGGGCAAGTAGTTTTGGGCGCAACTGAAGGGGGCGTCTCGCCAGGTCTCGCCCGCTCCCGCGGCCGGGCGGGCGAAAATAACACTTGCCTCCAGCTTCGAACGCTGGCTTTTGCGCGCCGGGCCACGCCCCCCCAACGGGGCGCAGCCCATCTGCAAGGATGGGAGACATCGCTATGACCACCGCCAAGCCGGCCATGCG
>CBJNAS010000297.1:0-4480 GCA_966434565.1 uncultured Phenylobacterium sp. | reverse complement strand
CGCCGCCGCCGAAGGCATAGACCCAGCGCGTCTTCACCATCGTGTCGGCCACCATGTGTGGTCCCTCTTCCTCAACCGGTCACTTGCGAGAAGTCCGCCACACGCCCCATGGCGTCACGGACCTTGGCCAGAAGGCGCAGGCGATTGTCGCGCTCTTCCGGGATAGTCGAATTGACGAGCACCTTGTCGAAAAACGCATCGACCGGCCCGCGCAGATTGGCCAACGCGCGCATGGCGCCTTCGAAGTCCTCACGGGCGAGCGCCTTTGCGACCTCGTTCTCGACATGGCCGAGGGCGGCGATCAGGCCCAGCTCCTCGGGCGGCGCGCCCGCCATCTCCGCCGGCTCGCCGGTCGGCAGCGGGCCTTTCTTGTCTTCGGCCTTGAGGATGTTCACCGCGCGCTTGTAGCCGGCCAGCAGGTCCTTGCCATCCTCGGTGCTCAGGAACCGGTCGAGGTGGTCGACCCGGCTGACGATGCGCACGAGGTCGTCGTCGCCCAGCGCGAAGACCGCGTCGACCAGGTCATAGCGCTGGCCCTGCTCGCGCAGCAGCACCTTCAGGCGGTCTGCGAAGAAGGCGAGCAGCTCGGCGGAGGCGAACCGCGCGAGCGGCAGGCGGGTGCGGCTCTGCAGCACGATCCGGATCACGCCCAGCGCCGCGCGGCGCAGCGAATAGGGGTCCTTCGATCCGGTCGGCTTCTCGTCGATGCCGAAGAAGCTCACCAGGGTGTCCAGCTTGTCGGCCAATGCCACGGTCGCCGCCGCCGCCTGCACCGGCACGTCGTCGGCGGGCCCCTGCGGGCGGTAGTGCTGGCGGATGGCGTCGACCACCTCGGGATCGAGGCCCTGCTTGTCGGCGTAGTAGGCGCCCATGATCCCCTGGAGCTCGGGGAACTCGCCGACCATGCCGCTGACGAGGTCGGCCTTGGCCAGGCGCGCGGCCTGCACCGCCTTGGCCTTAGTCTCCGCGTCGTCGCGCACGAAGGGCGCGAGCTCGCCGGCCAGCGCCTCGATCCGCGCCACCCGCTCGCGCATGCTTCCGAGCTTGGCGTGGAAGGTGACGCCTTCCAGCTTCTCCAGCCGGGCCTCCAGCGGAATTTTCAGGTCCTCGTTCCAGAAGTATCGCGCGTCGGAGAGGCGCGCGGTGAGCACCTTGGCGTTGCCCTTGGCGATGGTCTCGCCGCCGTCCTTGGCCTCGATGTTGGCCACCGTGACGAAGTGCGGGACGAGGAAGCCGGTCGCGGGATCGCGGACGGCGAAATAGCGCTGGTGCACGCGCATCGAGGTGCGGATCACCTCCGGCGGCAGGTCGAGGAAGGCGGGGTCCATCTCGCCCATCACCGGGACCGGCCATTCGGCGAGGCCGGCGACTTCGTCGAGCAGGCCCTCGTCCTCGACCAGCTCGAAGTTGCGCGCGAAGCAGAGGGTGCGCGCGGCGTCCATGATCCGCTCCTTGCGCTCCTCGGGATCGAGGACGACGAAGTTGCGGGCGAGGTTGTCCTGGTAGTCGTCGAAGCCCTTGGCGCGGATCGGCTCCTTCGAGCCCATGAAGCGGTGGCCCTCGGTGAGGTCGCCCGAGGCGATCCCGTCGATCTCGAACGGCACGACCTCGCCGTCGAAGACGCAGAGGATGCGCTTCAGCGGCCGCACCCAGCGCAGCTTGCTGGTCCCCGAGACCATCGACTTCGGCCAGGGGAAGGCGCGGACCACCTGCTCCACCATCTCGGCGACGATCGCCGGCGTCGGCCGGCCGGGCTTATGCAGGTGGGCGAAGAAGACCCCGTCGCGCTCGGTGAGCTGGTCGCGGGTCAGGCCGGTGGAGCGCAGGAAGCCCTCGATCGCCTGGTCTGGCGCATTGGCGCGCGGGCCCTTGCGCTCCTCGTGCCGGTCGGCCTGGGCGGGCGGCAAGCCTTCCGCCACCAGCGTGAGGCGCCGCGGCCCCGCGAAGGTCTTCAGCGCCTCCGGCAGGAAGCCTTCCTTCGCCAGCGCCTCGCGCGCCATCCGCTCCAGGTCGCGCGCCGCCTGCGCCTGCATGCGCGCGGGGATTTCCTCGGAGAACAGTTCGAGCAGAAGCTGGGGCATTGGCTACTCTCCCTTCCCCCTCGATGGGGGAAGGGTCGGGGATGGGGGTGATTGCACGGTGCTGGCGGAGGGGACGCTGTTCGGCTCGGAGCCGAGACCGCCCTTCCCGGCTAACACACTGCCCGCACCCCCTCCCAACCCTCCCCCATCGAGGGGGAGGGCTAGAACTTGTTTCACCTCATCGACAACGCCGTAAAGGTCATCCAGCACGCGACGATCGCTGAACCTCAGCACCCGATACCCTTGGCTCTCCAGCCACGCCGTGCGCTCGATGTCGCGCAATGCGACCTCCGGCAACCGCTCATGCACCCCGCCCTCGACCTCGATCACCACGCGCTTCGAGTGGCAGGCAAAGTCCGTCACGTACTTCCCGATCGGCGCCTGCCTGCGGATGTGGGCGTCCAGCTTGCGGAGTTCCTTCCAGAGCTTCTGCTCCGGATAATTCATGCGCTCCCGCAGGCCCCTCGCCCGCCGGACCGCGCCCGGCGCGTGCATCTCGCGCATCATCACGCGGCCCCGCCCTGCTGGGCGACCCAGGCCTCGGCGCATTGTTTGCAGAGGTCGCGGATGCGGCCGATGTAGCTCTGGCGCTCGGCCACCGCGATGGCGCCGCGCGCGTCCATGACGTTGAACAGGTGACTGGCCTTCAGCACGTGGTCGTAGGCCGGCAGCACCAGCGCCTGGCCCTGACGGCCCCGGGCGGCGAGGATGCGGGGGACCTGCGCCTCCATTTCCTCGAACTGGCGCTTGAACACGCTCACGTCGGCGGCTTCCAGCTCGAAGGCGGAGAACTGCTGCTCGTTCGCCAGGAAGATGTCGCCGTAGGAGAATTCCTCGTTGTACTCGAGGTCGTAGACGCTCTCCTTGTTCTGCAGATAGAGCGCCAGCCGCTCGAGGCCGTAGGTCAGCTCGCCGGCGACGGGGAAGACGTCCAGCCCGCCCACCTGCTGGAAGTAGGTGTACTGGGTGATCTCCATGCCGTCGCACCAGACCTCCCAGCCGAGGCCCCAGGCGCCCACGGTGGGATTCTCCCAGTCGTCCTCGACGAAGCGGATGTCGTGCGCCAGGGGATCGATGCCGATCGCCTCCAGCGAGCCCAGATAGAGCTCTTGTAGGTTCGGCGGGTTGGGCTTCAGGATCACCTGGTACTGGTGGTGCTGATGCAGCCGGTTGGGGTTCTCGCCATAACGGCCGTCGGCCGGACGCCGCGAGGGCTGGACGTAGGCCACCCTCCAGGGCTTGGGCCCGAGCGCCCGCAGCACCGTCATCGGCGACAGCGTGCCGGCGCCGACCTCCACGTCGTAGGCCTGCACGATGGTGCAGCCCTGGCGGCTCCAATAGTCATTGAGTTTCAGGAACAGCCCCTGAAACGAGAGCGGCTTTTCGGACATGAAGCTGGGTGTTTCGGAGGGGCTCGAAAAAGTCGGCGGACCATAGGGCCCCCCGACCTTCGCTTCAAGCCGCGCCGAGACGCCGGCGCCTGTCCTTCAGGCTCAGTTGCCCTTGGCGGCCGAGTGGCGGCCGGCGCGCGACATCGGCCCGCCGTACTTCTGCCGGTTCTCCGCCGTGTCCGGGACCGGCCCGTTGGTGGTCATCGCCACCGTGACGCTGGCGCCCTGGCCGTAGCTGGCGGCGGAGGTCGCGCTCGCGCCGGGCGCGGCGCTTGGCGCGGTCATGCTGCCCTGGGCCCCGGCGGTCGTGTCGTTGACGGCCCCGGCCGTGGCGGCTGATCCACCCGTCTGGCCAGCGGCGCTCGGGCTGGCGGAGGGCGTGCTCATGCTGCCCTGGGCGCCCGCCGTGGTGTCGCTGGCCGTCGTGTTGCTTTGGGGCGTGCTTGCAGAGGAGGCGCCGCTCGTCGACGACTGGGCGTAGGCCGCGCCGGCGAGCAGCCCCCAGGCCGCCACGGCGGCGAACATATGGGACGACTTCATCTTCAGATGCTCCTGGTCTTGAGTTGGGCCACGGAGGGGCGGCCGGGCAAGGCGCTCTCGGCGGTGGCGTTCGGCAAAACTTTCAGTGACATCGCATCCTCAACCGGGCGCGTCGGAAGCCCTCGCCTGCGCGCCGCCGCAGCGTCCGGGCTGTGTACGTTCGGCCGAGCTTGAAGTTCCGACTTCACGCCGTCGTGAATCGCGAGCCGCGAAGCGCGTTCGCCCTCTGCGAGAATCCGGTCATGGATCCAGGCTTATAAAACGTGCAAACTTGAAAAGTTTTGCACAGGAATTAATCACTCATTATCTTCTTGCGCGCGTGGGGCGCGGCGCCCGGCGGGGTCTGGGCGCCTTCCGTTAGCGTCTGCCGGCCGTCGCGCAACGTCTTGGGCGCTCGCGTTCGGCGAAGGCAACAACGAGGGGCGGATCTCCTCCGGGGGTCACGCGGGAGCGAGCGATGAAACTGAG
>CBJNAS010000296.1:0-4483 GCA_966434565.1 uncultured Phenylobacterium sp. | reverse complement strand
GCCTCGCGCTCAATGCGGATGAGTCGCAGAACCATCATTCCTTCAAGGTATCGCCATGGACCGAAACGGTCTTTCACGTCCGCGGGGAGAACGGATACCGACAACCAACGCGCCCCGACGCGGCCAATTCTCAGAGTGACCCGGAAGTGACGCGATTACGTATTGAACGTGTGGAATGCTTCATCGTCGATCTCCCGACGATCCGGCCGCATGTCCTGGCGATGGCCACGATGAAGCAGCAATCGATGGCGATCGTGCTGCTGCACTGCTCGGATGGCGTGATTGGGCGTGGCGAGGGGACGACCATTGCGGGTCTGAGCTATGGGGGTGAGAGCCCCGAGGGCATCAAGCTGGCGATCGACACCTATTTCGCGCCGGTCCTCACGACCTGCGATCCAGCGCAGCCTGCGCTGACGATGCAGACGCTCAATCGTTGGGTGGCGGACAATCGCTTCGCCAAGTGCGCCGTCGAAACAGCCCTGCTGGACGCACAGGCGCAGCGACTGGGGGCGCCGCTCAGCGATTTGTTGGGCGGCCGCGTGCGCGAACGACTGCCGGTGCTGTGGACGCTCGCCAGCGGCGACACGCATACCGACATCGCCGAAGCCGAGCAGATGCTGGACAGGCGCCGGCACAACGCCTTCAAGCTGAAGATCGGCAAGCGCCCGCTCGCGGACGACGTCGGCCATGTGGCGGCCATCAAACGGGCGCTCGGAGAGCGAGCCAGCGTCCGCGTCGACGTCAATCAGGCCTGGGATGAATGCACGGCGAAACGCGGCCTGGAAATGCTCGCCGATGCGGGAGTCGATCTGGTCGAGCAGCCGATCGCAAAGGAAAATCGAGACGGGATGGCGCGCCTGACTGCGCTCGCTCGACTGCCGGTCATGGCGGACGAAGCGCTGCAGGGGCCGGAAAGCGCGTGGCAGTTCGCTTCCAGCGCCGCGGCCGACGTGTTCGCGGTCAAGATCGCGCAGTCGGGAGGCCTGAGCGCCGCAAAGCGGGTGGGCGCGATCGCCGACGCCGCCGGTGTCGCGCTCTATGGAGGAACGATGCTGGAGGGGCCGCTCGGCACGGTGGCTTCGGCCCACCTCTTCTCCACCTTTCCCCAGCTGAGCTTCGGGACCGAGCTCTTCGGCCCACTTCTGCTCACCGAAGAGCTCCTGGCTGATCCGCTCGACTATTCCGAATTTTCGCTCGCCGTGCCCAGCCGCCCAGGTCTCGGACTGACGCTGGATCCGGAAAAGGTCGCGGCCTTCCGCCGCGATCGCACGCGCGGCGCGTCCGTCCTCATCTCGCAAGGAGGCTGAGCGTGCTCTTCCAGGTCACCATGGAGGTTCGAATTCCGCACGGACTCGACCCCGTCTACCTCGACGAACTCAAGCAGGCGGAAAAGGCGCGCGCGCAGGATCTGCAGCGCGTTGGCGTTTGGCGACATCTCTGGCGCGTTGCCGGCCAGTACAAGAATGTCAGTATCTTCGACGTCGAGAGCGCGGCCCAGCTCCACGACCTCCTCACGGGGCTGCCGCTCTTCCCCTTCATGCACATCGAGGTGACGGCGCTTTGCCGTCATCCGTCGGCGGTCAGTGACGACTGATCGCTCATCCCCCACAAAGCACAACCGGGAGAACGCCATGGCGTCTGCACTCGTCAACAGCCCTGACATCCAGAACCTGCTCGACAAAGTCTCTGGCCTTGACCAGCCCAATGGAGACTCTCGGGCCAAACAGATCGTGCGCCGCATCGTGGGAGACCTCTTCGCCACGATCGACGAGTTCAATGTGTCGGACGATGAGTTCTGGGCTGCTCTCAACTTCCTGGTCGATGCCGCTCCGGAGTTTGGCCTCATCGCGCCAGGCCTCGGGTTCGACCGTTTCCTCGACGTTCGCACCGACGCCGCCGCGGCGAAGGCCGGCCTGTCGGGTGGGACGCCGCGCACCATCGAAGGGCCGCTCTATGTCGCGGGCGCGCCGCGCGCCAAGGGCGTGGCGCGCCTCGATGATGGAACCGAAACCGGCGAGGTGCTGCTGATGAACGGGCAGGTGCTCGATCTGAATGGGCGTCCGATTGCGGGGGCGCTCGTTGAAGTTTGGCACGCGAACACTCGCGGCAACTACTCATATTTCGACAGGTCTCAGAGCGCTTTCAACCTGCGCCGGACCATTGAGACCGATGCTGAGGGCCGATACGGCTTCCGCACGATCATGCCCCGTGGCTACAGCGTTCCGCCGCAGGGCTCGACGGACCGCCTCCTTCAGCAGTTGGGCCGCCACGGGTCGCGGCCAGCACACATCCATTTCTTCGTCTCGGCCGACGGGTTCCGCCACCTCACGACCCAGATCAACATGGCAGACGACCCTCTGGTCCACGACGACTTCGCCTACGCAACGCGCGATGGGCTGATTCCCGATCTGATCCGGCATGACAGCCCCGAAGACATCCAGGGCGAGGGTCTGGATTCGCCATATGCCGAGATCCGGTTCGACTTCGTCCTATCGAAAGCGCAGACGCCGGGGGAAGCGGCGCGCTCGATGCGCCGGCGGGCCGAAGGTTAGGATCAAAGGGAGCGGACATGTCATCGATCACCACCGGGGATGGTTGCAGGCTGGCGTTCCGCTTCGATCCGCCCTCCAGCCGCCCAGTTCTCGTGCTCTCGAATTCGCTCGGCACGGCGATGGAAATGTGGGGGGCGCAAATCGCCGCCTTTTCCGCTCATTTTCGGGTGCTGCAGTATGACAGCCGCGGGCATGGGCGCTCGGACGCCCCGCCAGGCGCCTACTCGCTCGACCGCCTCGGTCGGGACGTCCTCGAGCTCATGGACGCGCTCGAGATCGCCACAACCGCGTTCTGCGGCCTGTCGATGGGCGGAATGGTCGGGCAATGGCTCGGCTGGCGCGCGCCGGAGCGCATCAGGGCGCTTGCCTTGTGCAACACCTCCGCCTTCATGGGACCACCGGCGAGCTGGGACGAGCGGATGGCGGCCGTGCGCGCACGCGGCATGGCGGCGATCGCCGGCAGCGTCGCCGAACGATGGTTTACGCCGACGTTTCGGACCGCGTCGCCCGATCGCGTCGCGGAGATCTCCGAGATGTTCCTTCGAACCGACCCTGGTGGATACATAGGCTGCTGCGCCGCGATCCGCGACATGGATCAGCGTCGATCCGTGACGCTGATCGAAGCGCCGACGCTGATTGTCGCCGGTGATCAGGATCCCGCGACGCCGCCCGAGCATGCCGAACAGCTCGCCGCCGCAATCCGCGGCTCCGAGCTAGCTGTGCTGGGGGCGGCTCACCTTTCCAACGTCGAAGCGCCAGTCGCCTTCACCGAACAGGTGCTGGCGTTTCTGCAGCGCGCGACCGGCAACTGAGCAATACCCGGTGCGGACTCCCGCGCCGGCCTCGCTGCGAACGCACCCCATGGACGACAGCTTCCGGTAGCGGCCTGCCCCGGCCTGTGGCCTCCGCGGCTAAGCGTTCGACGCCGCATAGACGTCGCGAACGAAACCGACAAAACGCGCCGTTTCGGGCGCCTCCTCACCGCGGCGGCGACTGAGGATGATGGGCGACACAGGCGTTGGACTCTCCAGCGGTACATAGACCAAATCGTCGCGTTGAAAATGCCGCAAGGAGGACGGCACGATGGTCACGCCAGTGCGCGCGGCGGCGAGGCCCAGCGCCGTTTGCACCTCCCGAACCTCCTTGATCGCGCTCAGTTGTAGGCCCTGGTCGCGGAAGGCCTCGATCACCTGATCCGCATAGCTTGGCCGAGGTCGGCTGGGATAGAGGATCAGCGTTCGCTCGGCGAGCAACTTCAAGGGTAGGCTGGCGCGCTCGGCCAAGGGATCGTCGGCCGCCACTGCCGCCACGAGCGGCTCTTCGCAGACCAACTCACGACTGATCGCCGGATCCTCGAGCCGCACCCGTCCAAGCCCGACGTCAATCCGGCCATCCTTCAGGGCTGAGATCTGCTCGAGAGTCGTGAGTTCCACTAGGTCGACATCGACTTGAGGAACGGCCTCCTGAAACGCCCGGACGGCGCGCGGAGCAGGACCATAGACGATGGACCCCACGGAGCCGATCACGAACCGCCGGCGATGGCCGCGGGAGACCTCCTGCATCGTGCGCCGCAGCCGCTCGACTGAGTTCAACACCTGCTCGGCCTGATCGTAGAAGACACGGCCGGCGTCGGTGAGACGAATGGGGCGAGCCGCGCGATCGAACAGCGCCGCGCCGATCTCCAGCTCAAGCTCGCGGATTTGCCGGCTCAGCGGCGGTTGTGAGAGGCCCAGAACCTCCGCGGCCCGCGTGAAATTGCGCTCCTGGGCGACAACCAGAAAGTAGCGCAGGCGCCGAATATCAATCATTCCCGCAGGGTATCATACACCGAGCCAAACGATGTTTCTCCTTTTGGACGTGGTGAGCGCTGCTTCGGCGCGCCCGACCGAATTCAGGAACGAGCGGTGTCATCCGCCCCGCCTGCCACAGTG
>CBJNAS010000295.1:0-4486 GCA_966434565.1 uncultured Phenylobacterium sp. | reverse complement strand
TGCGCCCCGCTCGTCGCCATCGCCAGCCAGTGCTGCGAGGCCGAGGGACACTGCGCCTGATAGGAGGAAGCCTGATGTCGGAGACCAGCCCGCAGAGGATCTACAATGTCCTCTTCCTCTGCACGGGAAACTCGTGCCGCTCGATCATGGCCGAGGCGATCATGAACCGCATCGGCCAGGGGCGCTTCCGCGCCTATTCGGCCGGCTCGATGCCGACGGGCGCGGTCAATCCGCATGCGCTGGCGCTGCTGAAGCAGATGCACCATGACGTGAGTGGACTGCGCTCGAAGTCCTGGGAGGAGTTCTCGCGCGAGAACAACCCCGACGCGCCCGAGCTCGATTTCGTCTTCACGGTCTGTGACAACGCCGCGAACGAGGTCTGCCCGTACTGGCCGGGCCAGCCGATGACCGCCCACTGGGGCATGCCGGACCCCGCGCACGCCACCGGCAGCGAGGCGGAGATCGCGGTCGTCTTCGCCGACACCTACCGGATGCTGACCAACCGCCTCTCGCTGTTCCTGAACCTGCCGATGGCCTCGCTCGACCGCATGGCGTTGCAGAAGCGGCTTGAGGAGATCGGCAAGACGCAAGGCGCCCCGACGCCGGTCGCGGAATGAACCGCGTCGTCGACTCCATTCGGGCGGCGCGGCCCCACGACGCCAGCCTCGAGCCGCCGCTGGAGGCCTTCGGGCCCGCGCGGCGGCTGGCCGCCGAGGCGCTGGGCACGGCGCTTCTGCTCGCCGTCGTCGTCGGCTCGGGCATCATGGGCCAGCGCCTGGCCGCCGGGAACGACGCCATCGCCCTGCTGGGGAACACGCTCGCGACCGGCGCCGCCCTCGTCGTGCTGATCACCGTGTTCGGCCCAATCTCCGGCGCGCACTTCAATCCGGTGGTGACAGCGATGTTCGCGGCCAAGCGCGAGCTGAGCTGGCGGCTGGCCCTCGCCTACGTGGTCGTTCAGGTCCCGGCGGCGATCGTGGGCGTCTGGGCCGCCCACCTGATGTTCGCCGAGCCGCTACTCCAGGTCTCGACCAAGGCGCGGGACGGCCTGCCCCAAGGGTTGGCGGAGGCGGTCGCCACCTTCGGCCTGGTCGCCACCATCCTGGGCTCGCTGCGCTTCAAGCCGGACAGCACGCCGATACTCGTGGGGCTCTACATCACCGCCGCCTACTGGTTCACCGCCTCGACGTCATTCGCCAACCCGGCGGTGACGATCGCCCGCAGCCTCACCGACACCTTCGCCGGCATCGCGCCGGCCTCAGCGCCTCTGTTCGTCGCTGGCCAGCTGGTCGGCGGACTCGTGGGCGCCGTCACCTTCAGCTGGCTTCTCGCCCGGAGATCTGCGCGATGACCGACTTATTGGACCGACAGCTTCTCACGGAGGGATGAAGCCCGCGGCCGCCGGCCTACCGGGCGAGGAGGATATGGGTGGCGTGCTCGCTGGCCTGGTGCTCGGCCACGCGGAAGCCGAGCGCCGGAAGGTCGATGCCGGCGAACATCGCCTCGCCCTGCCCGAGCACGACCGGCGACAGGGCGAAGTGCAGCTCGTCGATCAGCCCGGCGCGCAGATACTGGCGCACCGTCTCGACGCCGCCGCCGATCTTGACGTCGAGATCGCCGGCCGCCGCCTTGGCCTGTGCGAGCGCCGCCTCGATCCCATCGGTCACGAAGATGAAGGTCGTGCCGCCCTCCATCTGGATCGGATCGCGAGGGTAGTGGGTCAATACGAAGGTCGGCGCGTGATAGGGCGGATTGGCGCCCCACCAGCCCTTCCAGCTCTCGTCCGGCCACGGACCGCGGACAGGGCCGAACATGTTGCGGCCGAGGATGAAGGCGCCGAACCCGCTCATCGCGCGCTGCGCATAGGCCTGATCGACGCCATCGGAGCCCCCGCCCTCACCGATCATCGTCCGGAAGAAGCGCGTGCCGAACATCCACTGGTGCAGTTCCTCTCCGCGCCGGCCGAGCGGATGCTCCAGGCTCTGCTCCGGCCCGGCGCCAAAGCCGTCGAGCGAAATTGAAAAGCCCCCCACGCGCACCCGCGCCATCCCTGCCTCCACTGTTCCGATCGACAACGAGCCAAACCCTGCGGCGAAAAGGGGTCGCGCGCAATCGTGGGCGGTCCGCCCATACCGCGCCGGAAGCACCCCAGGCGCGCCGGAAGAATGTCGGGCGTGGCCATTGCCAGGCGTCATCAGATCGAGGCGACGTGCGCCTCGTCAGCCAGCAGAGGACTCCACCCGTGCGGTTCATGTTCATCATCCATTCCGCCTCCGAGACGGCTCCCCCGCCCGAGCTCATCGACGCCATGCACCAGCTCGCCGCCGAGGAAGTGGCCGCGGGCCGGATGATCTACGACGGCGGCCTGATGCCGGCGTCGCTCGGACTGCAGGTCCGGCTGAAGTCCGGGCGCCTCGTCGTCTTGGACGGTCCGTTCGCCGAGACCAAGGAAGTGATCGGCGGATTCGCCATCTTCGAATTGCCGGACATGGCCGCGGCGGAGGCGAGCGCCCGCCAATTCCTGGGGCTGCACCAACGTCACGCGCCGGCTTGGGAAGGCGTCTGCGAAATACGGCAGATCGCAGGTTCCCAGGTCGAGCTCATTCGCGCGAGATCCTGAGCAAGGGGATAAACGCGCGGCGGCCCCGCCAGTCGATTTTGGCGGGGCCGAACTCGGCCCACCGGCGCCCGGCGCGCCGCAAACCGCGACCCCGTTCCGCCGCGCTCTTTCCGGCCGTCGCTGCGGAACCGCCGCCGTGAGGGTTTGTTGAACTGGGCGAGGGACGCCCGACATGAAGCTCGTCATCTTCGGCCTCACCGTCAGCTCCTCCTGGGGGAACGGGCACGCCACCCTGTGGCGCGGCCTGATCCGCGCGCTCGCGCGGCGCGGCGTGCGGGTGGTTTTCTTCGAGCGGGATGCGCCCTACTACGCCCGGCACCGCGACCTCTGGAGCCTGGAGGGCGCCGACCTCGTCCTCTACGAGGCCTGGGCCCAGGTCGCCCCGCGCGCCATGACCGAGGCCCGCAGCGCAGACGCGGTGATGGTCACCTCCTATTGCCCGGACGGCCGCGCGGCCTCGGCGCTCGCCTGCGCCAGCGGCCGCAGCGCGGTGTTCTACGACATGGACACGCCGGTGACCCTGGCCCGGCTCGCCGCCGGCGAGAGCGTCGACTACCTGCCGCCGGAAGGCCTCGGCGGCTTCGACCTGGTGCTGAGCTACACCGGCGGGGCGGCGCTGACGCGGCTGCAGGGCGAGCTCGGCGCGAAACGCGCCCTGCCGCTCTATGGCCACGTGGACCCGCAGGCGCACCGGCCGACGCCGCGGCATCCGCGCTACGCCTGCGACCTCTCCTATCTCGGCACCTACGCCGCCGACCGTCAGCCGGGGGTGACCGCCCTGTTCGCCCAGCCGGCGAAGCTGCGGCCGGGCCTGCGCTTCCTGCTGGGCGGCTCCGGCTACGACGACAAATTCCCCTGGAGCGACAACATCTTCTTCCTGGACCATGTCGCTCCGCCGGACCATGCCGCCTTCTACGCCTCTTCGCGGATCACCCTGAACGTCACCCGGCGCGACATGGCCCGGCTGGGCTGGTGCCCATCGGGGCGGCTGTTCGAGGCCGCCGCCTGCGGCGCGCCGATCCTGTCGGACGCCTGGGAGGGCCTGGACCACTTCTTCGCGCCGGGGGACGAGATCCTCACCGCGCGCTCGACCGAGGAGGCGCTGGCCGCGCTCGACCTGACCGACGCCGAGCTGGCCGCCGTCGCCCGGGCCGGGCGGGAGCGGACGCTCGCGGCCCACACCAGCGACCACCGCGCCGGCGAGCTCCTCGACCACCTCGCGCGCGGCTCGGCGAGGCCGGAAGGAAGGACGGCGCAAGCATGTGGGGCGTGATACCCGCCGCGGGACAGGGCACGCGCATCCAGCCGCTGGCCTTTTCGAAGGAGCTGCTGCCCGTCGGCGTCGAGCGCGAGGCCGGGCGCGAGCGCCCGCGCGCCGTCAGCGAATACCTGGTCGAGCGGCTGGCGCTGGGCGGGGCGACCAAGGTCTGCTTCGTCATCTCGCCGCACAAGGCCGACATCCTGCGCTACTTCGGCGGCCGGGTCGGCGAGGTGGACCTGGCCTATGTCGTCCAGCCGCGCCCCGCCGGCCTCTGCGACGCCATCTTCCGCGCCGCCCCGCTCATCCGCCCCGACGAGCCGGTCGCGGTGGGCCTGCCCGACACCATCTGGTTCCCCGCCGACGCGCTGGCGCGGCTGCCGGACGACCGCTTCACCTTCCTCACCTTCCCCGTCGACGAGCCCCGTCATTTCGACGCCGTCCTGGCCGCCGCCGACGGCCGGGTGAGCGAGGTGCGGGTGAAGAGCCCGACGCCCGGAACCCACTGGATCTGGGGCGCCGTCAAGATGCCGGGCCACGTCTTCCACGCCCTACGCGCCCTGTGGCTCGCCCGCGACCGCGAGGACGAGTATTTCGGCGCCCTGGTC
>CBJNAS010000294.1:0-4500 GCA_966434565.1 uncultured Phenylobacterium sp. | reverse complement strand
CGAGGTAACGCTGAATTCCGCCTTCCAACGGCGACATCGGGGTCTCCCGGGATCAGCAGCGCCGCGCGGACGGACCGACCACAGCGCCAAAAGTGGGCGAAGAGGGGGGCCGCGCTGCGGAAGCGGGCCCATCCCGGACTGGGCGGCGGCGCTCATTTGCGCGTGCGCCAGCCCTCGGCATAGCTGTCGCGGGCGACCTCCGAGTACGGGACCGGGGCGACCCGGGCCTTGATCTCGGCCTGGACGTGCGGCTCCACGGTCGGCTTGCGGGTCCCGCCGTCGGGTTCGCCCCACAGCAGCGTGACCTCGGCGCCGGGCTCGGCGAAGCCCGGCTGCATCATCGCCAGGCTGAGGAACTTGCCTTCGTTGGCGGTGTAGCCGATCCAGGTCGAGAGGCCGACCAGCTTGCCCTCGGCCAGCACGCAGTCGAACGGGTGCATGGCGTAGACCGAGCTCGGATATTCCATGTATTTCGCTCGCGGGCCCCGTGACAGGGACGAAGACTGGACGCGCATGACGTCTTCATTGTCGAGCGCCAGGGTGACCTTCGTGCGGTGCGGTCCGGCGGCCATCTTTTCGAGCGCGGAGCGGCCCACGAACTCGTGGTCGAACTTCACGAACGGACCGTAACCGAGGTCCCAGGGGGTCGTGTAATAGCCTTCGATCGTTTCCGGCACGTAGCTGCCGCCCACCGAGCACTTGGCTTCGTAGGAATTGGCCGTTAGCCATTCGCGATAAGGCTTCAGCTGGTCGCCGGTGTAGATCGCCGGGAAGGGCGAGGGAATCCATCCCGATTCAAGGGTGTTCGTCGAATAAGAGCGGCCGCCGACCAGCGCCATGCCGAATTCCTTGCCCGCTTCGACGAGCGCCGCGTGCACGGCGCCGTAGTCTTCCCAGGGGCCCATGAGCTCGAAGCCGGGCTGCCCCGCCATGCCGTGGCGCAGCGCGCGCACTTCCCGGCCGCCGATGGTCATCCGGGTCATGTGGAAGAACTTGAGATCCGGCGGCGTCCTGCCGATGGCCTTTTCGATGATCTGCATCGCGTTCGGGCCCTGGACCTGAAAGCGGTAGCTCTTGCGCTTGCCGTCGCTGCGCATCGCCCAGCGCTCGTCACGCTCGACGGTCACGTTCCAATCACCGCTGGCGGCGTGGTACTCCACCCACTCGATCGCCGGGGCGCGGCCGACGAGGTTGAACTCGTTCTCGTCGAGATGGAACAGGATGACGTCGCCAATCACGTGTCCATACGGGGTGACCGGCACGAATTGCTTGGCGCGATCCGGCTGGAAGTTCTTGAAGCTGTTGATCGCGAGATATTCGAGCATCTTGAACGCGTCGGGGCCGCGCACCGCGAGATCCACCATGTGGTAGGACTGGTTGTACAGGACGGCCGTATGCCCCCACGCCCACTGTTCGGCCCGCCAGTTGGAGTATTCCGCCGGAACGCCCGGGTAGACGTTGGGGCCGACCTGCTGGTTGCGGACCATGCTTACGAGGTCGTCGTTCGCTCCCAAGACCTGCTCAAGACTCATCGTCATCATTGCTCTCCCTGGTTTTCCGCCGCGGCTTGCGGCGCGTCGGTCGCTGGCCAGGCCAGCCACTGTTCGATTGCTGCGTTGAATTCGGCGGGGGCCTCGGCCGGAAGCATGTGTCCGGCCCCCGGTACGACCCTCAGTTTCGCGCCCGGTATGCTTTGGGCGATCGCCTCGTGCTGGGCGACCGGGCTCCACTCGTCGGCCTCTCCGACGATTACGAGTGTCGGGCAGGTGATCGCGCCCAGCAGATCGTCGAGCGCAGGACGGTGGAGGAGCGCTTCGGTCTGAGCCTCGAACCGTTCCATCCCTGCGGACACGCACATCCGCCGCAGCGAGGCCGTCAGAGATTCGTCTGCGCGTGCGGCGGGGCCGAGCATCGGCGGCAGCCATTCGTCGACCAGCGCGCCGATGCCGCGCTCGCGCCCCAGATCGCGCAGGGCGTAGCGCTTCTCCCGCTCGCCGGGCCGCGCCGGATGGACGCCGGTGTCGGCGAGGGCCAGCCGTGAGACCCGATGCGGCGCCTTGCGGACGATCTCGAGCGCGACCCGCGCCCCCATGGAATGGCCGAGCAGCGCGAAACGGTCGGGGAGCCGGGCGAGCGCGTAGTCGGCCATGCCCTGCAGCCGCGTCTCCGTACCGTAAAAGCCGCCGACCACGACGGCGCCCCGCAGGGCGGCGACCTGCCGCGCAAACATGGCCCCGTCGCACAGCAATCCCGGCAGGATCGCCAGGGTCTCGCCCGGATTGGAAATCACAACCATGAAAATATCAGCTATACGAACTTAGCTGACTGCGCTAGTGGGAAACGTGAGCCTCGGGCCGGCGACGGTTTCCGAGGCTTCCACCCCTCTGTTTGCGAATGAGGACGGTCTCTGTGGCCAAGCCGGTGATCCATCCGAACTGGGCGCGGGCGCCCGATGGGCCCACGGACGGCTTTTCCGTCGAGATCACCGCCAAGGACATCGCCGCGCTTCGGGCGGCCGCTCCGGGGATGCCGATCGACGCCCCGGTCGCCGTGACTTTTCTCCCCGGCGAGGAGCCACAGGCGCGGATCGCTGCGACCAAGACGGTGCGGGATCTCGGTTTCGAGCCGATGCCGCATTTCTCCGCGCGTCGGATCGCGTCGCAGAACGAGTTCGAAACCTACCTGCAGAGCGTCGTGCGGGAAGCATCGGTGCGGCGGTGCTTCGTCGTCGCCGGCGATCCTTCGGAACCGGCGGGCCCGTTCGCCGACAGTTCCGCCCTGATCGCCACCGGGGCCTTCGAGCGAGCCGGAATCCGGGCGATCGGCGTCGGCGGCCACCCCGACGGCCACCCGAACATGAGCGCAGAGCAGTGCTGGACGGTGCTCATCCAGAAATGTGCGGAGATCGAGCGCCGCGGCATGGCGCCGCTGATCGTCACCCAATTTGGGTTCGACGCCGCGGCCGTTCTCGCCTGGCTGAAAGAGCTGCGCCGGCGCGGCATCGATGCGCCGGTGCGCGTCGGCGTACCTGGGCCCGCGGGCGTAAAGACCCTGCTGCGGTTCGCGGCCCGCTGCGGCGTCGGGGCGTCGACTTCGGTGCTTTCGAAATACGGGATTTCCATCACCCAACTGCTCGGCAGCGCCGGGCCCGACGCGCTCGTCGATGCGCTCGCTCGCGGTCTCGGTCCGGAGCATGGGCCGGTCCGATTCCACTTCTACCCCTTCGGCGGCCTGGAGAAGACCGTCGATTGGATCAACGACTATGCGCGTCGCCGCTGAGTTGTGGCGGCGCTGATTTGGGGAGCTTCACGTGACCGAGGTCTGCACCCTAACGCTGCAATGCGCCGACCGGTCTGGGTTGGTGGCCAGCGTAGCGACTTTCCTGGCGGGCCAGGGCTGCAACATCGTCGATGCGCAGCAATATAACGACCGGACCAACGGCCGCTTCTTCATGCGCGTCGAATTCGAGCCGCCCAACGGCGCCTCGGCCAGTTCCATCGGTCGCGCGTTTGCGCCCCTCGCCGAGTCGGACGCGATGGAGTGGAAGGTCCGTTCGAAGGGGGCGCCCCAGAAGGTCCTGCTTCTGGTCAGCAAGTTCGATCATTGCCTAGGCGATCTGCTGTACCGCCGGCGCATCGGCGAGCTCGACATGGACGTGGTCGGGGTGGTCTCGAACCATCCGCTAAGCGCGCTGAACACCACGATGATCGGCGAGATCCCTTATCATCACCTGCCGATCACCCCCGAGACCAAGCCGCAGCAGGAGGCGCAGATCAAGGCGTTGGTGAAGGAGACAGGGGCGGACCTCGTGGTGCTCGCGCGGTACATGCAGATCCTGTCGGACGACCTGGCGGCCTTCCTGTCGGGTCGCTGTATCAACATCCACCACTCGTTCCTGCCCGGATTCAAGGGCGCAAAGCCCTACCACCAGGCGCACGGGCGCGGGGTGAAGATGATCGGCGCGACCGCCCACTACGTCACAGCGGACCTCGACGAGGGGCCGATCATCCACCAGGACGTCGAGGCGATCAGCCACGCCGACACGCCCGATGACCTGGTCCGTAAGGGCCGCGACATCGAACGCCGGGTGCTGGCGACGGCCGTGCGGCATCATCTCGACGGTCGCGTGTTTCTCAATGGCCTCCGCACCGTGGTTTTCAAGGCGTGAGACCATGGCCGAACTGATCGATGGGAAGGCGCTCGCTGCGAAGCTGGTGGCGCGTACGGCTGAGGCCGTCGCCGCCATGCTGGCGGACACCGGGCGGGCGCCTGGCCTCGCCGTGGTTCTGGTTGGCGACGATCCAGCGAGCGACGTCTATGTCCGGCGAAAGGTCGCGCAGTGCCGCAAAGCCGGCATCCGATCGATCGAGCACCGCCTGCCGGACAGCACCCGACAAATCGACCTGCTGCAACTGATCGACCGTCTCAACGCCGATCCTGATGTGCACGGCATCCTTATTCAGCTGCCGCTGCCCGCCGGCATCGACGCTGGGCTGGTGC
>CBJNAS010000293.1:0-4504 GCA_966434565.1 uncultured Phenylobacterium sp. | reverse complement strand
ACCGCGGAAAGCCGGCAGCGGGATCTATTTCGTACAGTGTCACCGTAATCCGGGCGAGGTTCCCGAGGCGGCGCGCAAGCACATCCCGCGATACCCACGCGTCAGCTGCACACTGATCGGACGCCTGGCGATCGCGAAGGACCAGCAAGGGCAGGGCCTCGGATCGATCATGCTCGCCGATGCGCCGTTGCGGGCCTTCGAGAGCGCCAGCACGGTCGGCTCGTCCATGGTGGTCGTGGCCGCGATCGACGAGATGGCGGCCGGCTTCTACGCGGCGCACGGCTTTGTGCGCCTGCCGGATTCGTTGCGCTTGATCATGCCGATGCGCCAGGCCGGAGCCGGAGCCGCAAGGTGATGTCGGCGCTCCGTTGACGAGGCGCGAAACAAAAAGCGGCCCCGAAGGGCCGCTCTGGGTCGTCGATCTTCAATTGGAGCGGGCGATGAGATTCGAACTCACGACCCCAACCTTGGCAAGGTTGTGCTCTACCCCTGAGCTACGCCCGCGCTCCGTGAGACTGGCCTTTCGGCCGGCCCCGAATTTCGAGAGGCCGGCTTATGGCAGAGGGGCAAGGGGTTGGCAAGCGCCTGATCGGGCGAATCTCACCCGCCGAATTTGGGGGCCTTGAGGCGGCGCTTGTTGACGTGGCCTTCGGGGGCGGGGGCGACGTCCTCGGGGAACTCGCCCTTGAAGTAATAGCGCTGCCAGGCCTCCTTGGTGGCCTCGGGGTCGCCGCGGAAGATCTTCTGGTTGAACTCGCTGCGGTGCTTTTCCCAGACGTCGTACTGGTGGCGCAGCTCCGGGTCGCGGTCCATGCGGCGGATCACCGGCTGGATCTCGTGCAGCGGGTGGTCCTGGGTCAGGGTGATGAAGCAGAAGGGCTCGCCCTTCTCGAAGCGCACCTTGCCGGGGCGGGTGAAGACCCAGTTCATGGTGAAGGGGAAGGGGAGCCAGTCGGTCTCCACGACGCCGGCCAGCGGCTGGATGCCGTCCTTGATGTGGTTGGGCGGGCCCATCACCCACATCGACCAGCCGGGCGGGGTGCGGAACAGGTAGCCGGAGTGGAAGGTCAGCACCCCGTGGCTGAAGTGGCTCTGGGCCAGTTTGTGGAAGTCCGGGTGCGGGTGGTCGGGGCGGAGCGTGATGTCCTGCTGGTGGGTTCCGCCGTTCCACTCGGCGGTGAAGGCCGTCGGGCAGAGCAGCTCCCAGCCCGAGGTGTTGGCCATGGACAGCGGCAGGCAGCGGTAGGGATGGCGCTCGGCGAAGCGGTCCATCCAGGCGCGCTGCGGCCGGCCGGGGACCAGCTCGGGGGGGCGCTCGGAGGTGGGGTAGCAGAGGAGCTCCATGGCGGATCCCGTTGGCGTGGGCGTTGGGCGACCTCTAGGCGCCCGGAGCGGCGGCGTCCAGCGACGTCGTGGTCTGCGTCCCGTCGGTGTGGGTCCGTGGTCTGCACGCCTGCGCCTGACGGCTTCCGCAGGGCCCGCCGGATGCGCTATCGGCAGGACCCATGAAGACCCGCGCCGAGCTGATCGCCTATCTCGACGAGATCGGGGTCGAGCACACGACCCATGAGCATCCGGCGGTGTTCCGCGTCGGCGAGGGGGAGGCGATCAAGGCGCAGATCCCGGGCGCGCACACGAAGAACCTGTTCCTGAAGGACGCCAAGGACCAGCTATGGCTGATCTCGGCCGAGGACCGCAGCGTGATCGACCTGAAGCGGCTCCCGGCGGTGATCGGCTCGGCGCGGCTGTCGTTCGGCGCCGAGGCGCTGATGCGCGAGGCGCTGGGGGTGACGCCGGGATCGGTCACGGCGCTCGCCCTGATCAACGACGCCGGCCGGCGGGTGCGCTTCGTGCTCGACCGGGCGCTGGCGGAGGCGCAGCTGGTGAACTTCCATCCGCTGACCAACACCGCGACCACCGGCCTGGAGCAGGCGGGCTTCCGGCGGTTCTTGCGCGCGGTGGGGGTGGAGCCGCTGATCGTCGACTTTACGACGCTGAGCGTGGTCGAAAACGACGGGCCGCGTGTCGGGGCGCGTTGATCCGGAGGCCCGGTGAGACCATCTTGGCCGCGAGACGTTTGACGCGACAGCACTCGAGGGCAGTTTCATGAGCCTGATCGGCGCGACCACCGGCAAGCCCGGCAGCGACACCAGCAAGGGCGACCTCATCAAGGACGGCTCCGACGCCAGCTTCATCGCCGACGTGGTGGAGGCCAGCCGCGTCCAGCCGGTGATCGTCGACTTCTGGGCGACCTGGTGCGGCCCGTGCAAGCAGCTGGGCCCGGCGCTGGAGCGCGCGGTCGCCGCGGCCAAGGGCGCGGTGAAGCTGGTCAAGATCGACATCGACAAGAACCCCGCCTACGCCGGCCAGCTGCGGGTGCAGTCGATCCCGGCGGTGTTCGCCTTCGTTGACGGCCGGCCGGTGGACGGCTTCATGGGCGCCCTGCCGGACAGCCAGGTGAAGACCTTCGTCGAGCGCCTGGCCAAGCAGGGCGGGGGCGAGGGCGACGGGCTGGAGGAGCTGCTGGCCATGGCCCAGGAGTCGCTGCAGGCGGGCGACCTAGGCGGCGCGGCCCAGGCCTACGCCGAGGTGCTGCAGCACGATCCGGAGAACGTGAAGGCGCTGGGCGGGCTGGCGCGCGTCTACCTGGCCGGCGACCAGCCCGAGCGCGCCCAGGAGATCCTGGACATGGCGCCGCCGGACGCCAAGGACCCGGACCTCGACAGCGTGCGCGCGGCGCTCGCGCTGGCCGCCGACGCGCCGGCTGACGTGCGCGAGTACGAAGAGCGGTTGGCGCGCGACCCGGGCGACTTCGCGGCGCGCTTCGAGCTGGCCAAGGCGCTGGCCGGCCACGGCCGGCTGGAGGCCGCGGTCGACCACCTGCTGGCCATCGTCGAGGCGGACCGCGAGTGGAACGAGCAGGCCGCCCGCAAGCAGCTGCTCACCGTGTTCGAGGCGGCGGGCCCGGCCTCCGACCTCGCCAAGCAGGGCCGGCGGCGGTTGTCGGCGATTCTCTTCAGCTGAGCCCGAAAGGGGGGCGTCATGGCCGGTTTCCGACGAACGGCGGACCTGCCGCAGGTGATCCCGGTGTTCCCGCTCGACGGGGCCCTGCTGCTGCCGGGCGGCGAGCTGCCGCTGCAGATCTTCGAGCCGCGCTACCTGAACCTGCTGGACGACGTGATGGGCGCCGACCGGATCATCGGCATGATCCAGACCCGCCCGGGCGGCGACCGCGCCCGCCCTGCGCTGGCGGCCGTGGGCTGCGTCGGCAAGGTCACCAGCTTCGCCGAGACCTCCGACGGGCGCTACCTGATCACGCTCACCGGCCTGTGCCGCTTCGCGCCGGCCGAGGAGCTGGCGCCGACCCTGCCCTATCGCCAGGTGCGCGCCGACTATGCGCCGTTCGAGAGCGACCTGGCGGGCGACGAGGCCACGCGCACGCCGGCGGCGGCGCGCGAGCGCTTCGCCCGGGCGCTGAAACGCTACCTCAACCACCGCGACCTGGACCTCGACTGGGAGACCGCCAACGCCGCCCCGCTGGAGGCGCTGGTGAACAGCCTGGCCATGGGCCTGCCGTTCGATCCGCAGGAGAAGCAGGCGCTCTTGCAGGCGCCGAACCTCGCCGCCCGCTTCGAGGTGCTGACCGCGCTCCTGGAGATTGACGCCGACGACGCCGATGACGAGAAGCACTCCCTGCAGTAGAGGGTGAGCCTCATGAGCGAGCCCCATCCGCCCCCCATCGAAGTCCCCATTGGCGAAGTGGACGTCGATCCGCGCCTGCTGGAGATCCTGGTCTGCCCGGTGACGCGGGGGCCGCTGGAGCTCGACCGCGCCAAGGGCGAGCTGATCAGCCGCGGCGCCCGGCTGGCCTATCCGATCCGCGACGGCGTGCCGATCATGCTGCCGGAAGAGGCGCGGGAGCTGGGCGAAGGGGAGGTCAACGGCTGATCACTGACCGCGCCCCGAACGCCCCCTCCGTCTGGGCGCTGGCGCACCGATCCGCCTCCCCCGCTGCGCGGTGGAGGATCTGGCAGGAAAGATGCTCCGCTGCGAAACGGGGAGCTGTCGGCGAAGCCGACTGAGGGGGCGTGCCGCCTCGGAGTTCAACGCCTGTCTGAAGCGATCGCCCTGGAAACCGGGACGACGTTTCTTGACCTGACTTCCCTGCGGGCGCATAAGCGCGCCCTTCTGGCGCAACCTCGGTCAGCGCCCTCCACCGCCACGACCCCCATCACCATATGGGACGAGGGCGGCGAGGCCCCCCGTCGACGTGATCGTCCACGGGGGCTGATCGCGTTTGGGCCAACAGGATCTGGCATGTTCGACGCACTCTCAGAGCGGCTTTCCGGTGTCTTCGACCGCCTCGGCGGGCGCGGCGTCCTGTCCGAGAAGGACGTGGACGAGGCGATGCGCGAGGTGCGCGTGGCCCTGCTCGAGGCCGACGTGGCGCTGCCGGTGGTGCGCGAGTTCATCGCCAAGGCCAAGGAGCGGGCGACCGGCGAGG
>CBJNAS010000292.1:0-4525 GCA_966434565.1 uncultured Phenylobacterium sp. | reverse complement strand
GCTCGGCCAGGTCGCGCGCCTGCTTGGAGGCGCGGACGTTGAAGCCGAGGATCGGTGCGCCGGCGCCCTTGGCCAGCATCACGTCGCTCTCGCTGATCGCGCCGGCCCCGGACAGGATGATGCGGGCGCGCACCTCGTCGGTGGCGAGCTTGTCCAGCGAGCCCACGATGGCTTCGGCCGAGCCCTGCACGTCCGCCTTGATCAGCACCGGCAGCTCGGAGACCTTCTTGTCGGCGAGCTTGGCCATCATGTCGGCGAGCGAGGCGGTGGCCACCGGGGCCCCGGCCTTCTCGCGCTTCTGGCGTGTGCGGTACTCGGTGATTTCGCGGGCGCGGGCCTCGTTCTCGACGACGGCGAAGGCCTCGCCCGGATCGGGCGTGCCGTCGAGACCGAGGATCTCCACGGGGGTCGAGGGGCCGGCTTCGGTGACCTGCTCGTCGCGCTCGTTCAGCAGGGCGCGCACCCGGCCCCAGCTGGCGCCGGCGACGACGATGTCGCCGCGCTTCAGGGTGCCGCGCTTGACCAGGACGGTGGCGACCGCGCCGCGGCCCTTGTCCAGCTTGGCCTCGATGACCACCCCGTCGGCGGTGCGCTCCGGGTTGGCCTTCAGGTCGAGCACTTCGGCCTGCAGCAGGATCGCCTCGATCAGGTCGTCGAGGCCCATCTTCTGGGTCGCCGAGACCTCGACCGCTTGGGTCTCGCCGCCCAGGCTCTCGACCACGATCTCGTGCTGCAGCAGCTCATTGATCACCCGGGTCGGATCGGCGTCCGGCTTGTCGATCTTGTTGATCGCCACAATCATCGGCGCGCCGGCGGCCTTGGCGTGGTTGATGGCCTCGATGGTCTGCGGCATGACGCCGTCGTCGGCCGCCACCACCAGCACCACGATGTCGGTGACGTTCGCGCCGCGCATCCGCATCGCCGAGAAGGCCGCGTGGCCGGGCGTGTCGAGGAAGGTCACCCGCTCGCCGTTTTCCAGGCGAACCTGGTAGGCGCCGATGTGCTGGGTGATGCCGCCGTGCTCGCCCGCCGCCACGTCGGTGGAGCGCAGGGCGTCGAGCAGGGACGTCTTGCCGTGGTCGACGTGGCCCATGATGGTCACCACCGGTGGGCGGCCGACCAGATGATCGTCCACGTCCTCTGCGCCGATGAAGCCTTCTTCGACGTCGGATTCCGAGACGCGCTTGACCGTGTGGCCGAACTCGGTGGCCACCAGCTCGGCGGTGTCCGAGTCGATCACGTCGTTGATCTTCAGCATCACGCCCTGGCGCATCAGGAACTTGATGACCTCGACGCCGCGGGTAGCCATGCGGTTGGCGAGCTCGCCGACGGTGATCACGTCGGGGATCACCACCTCGCGGGCGACACGGGCCTGCTCCTGGGCGCCGCCGCGGCGCTTTTCGCGTTCGCGCTCGCGGGCGCGGCGCACCGAGGCCAGGCTGCGCATCCGCTCCGCGCCGTCGGCGTCGCCGGCCACGGTCTGGATGGTCAGCCGGCCCTCGCGGCGCTGCGGCGCGCCCTTGGCGCGGGAGATCGCCTTGGACGGCGCGGCGACGCGGCGGCGCGCATCGTCATCGTCGTCCGGACGGCGGTCCAGATTGGTCGCCCCGGGACGCGGCGCCTGGCGGGCGGCGCGCTGGATCTCGGGCGTCGCCGGCGGAGCGGCAGGGCCGAGCCTGGGCGGGCGCGGACCGCCCGGACGGGCGCCGTCGCGCGGACCGGGCGGCCTGGGCGCCAGCGCCGAGTAGCGGACGGTGCCGCCCTCGGGACGCGGACCCCGGTCGTCGCTGCGCGGAGGACGGTCGCCGCCCGGCCGCGGGCCGCGATCGCCGGTCGGCCGCGGACCCCGATCGTCTCGCGGCGGGCGGCCGCCTTCGTCGCGCCGCGGCGCGCGCTGATTGAAGGTTGCCCCCTCGAAGCGGTTCGCCGGCCGCTCCGGGCGATAGGTGGTGGTCGTCGGACGGTCGTCGCGGCGATCGGGCGAGGGCTGGTAGGTGCGGGTCTGGCCATGGCCGGACTGGCGCGTCGACTCGGCGCCGGGCCGCTGCGACGCCGGCGCGGCCGGACGGGGCGCTGCGGCCTGAGGCGCTACGGCCTGAGGCGCGGCCGCCTGAGGCGCAGCCGGCCGAGGCGTCGGGGCTGGCGCATGGGAGGCCGCCGGGGCCTGGGAGCCGGGGGCCTGGGCGACGGGGGCCTGAGCGACCGGGGCCTGAGCGACCGGGGCCTGGGCCACCGGTTGCGGCGCCGGGGCCGAAGCCTGTGGCGGGGGCGCGACGGGGGCCGGCTGCGGCGCGGCGGCTACGGCGGCGGCCGCGGCTTGCGCCTGAGCCTGCTGGGCGGCGCGCGCGGCGGCCTCCGCCTCAGCGCGGGCGCGCTCCTCGCGGGCGCGGCGCTCGGCTTCCTGGCGGGCCTGCTGCTGGCGGGCGAGCTCGATTGCGCGCTGGCGGGCGGCCTGCTCCTCGACTGAGAGGCCGCGGCCATCGCCGCCCTGCGGCGGACGGGACTGGCCGGGCGCGCCGCCCCGCGGGTCCAGCAGCCGCTTCTCGTGCGAAGACGGGGCGGCGAGGTTGCCCTGGGCCGGCGCGTGCGGGCGCGGTCGCTTGGTCTCGACCACCACGGTCTTGGAACGGCCATGGCTGAAGCTCTGCTTCACCGTGCCGGCGCTGACCGATCCGGCCCCGCGGGGCTTGAGGGTCAGGGGCTGGCGTCCGCCCGGGGCGGAGTTGCGGCCGTTGTTGTTCTCGTCGCTCATGCGCTCGCTTTACTCAGCGGCCGGGCGGTCCCGGCCAATCGGATCGATCAAATACGAGAGGGGCGGAAACCGTCTCAGGCTCCCGCTTGCCTCTACTCAAGGCTCCTCGCGCCAACTCTCAGGAAGGAGCGGGCAAAAGCCCGACAACCGATAGACGTCCTGCGCCCAACGATCGGCGGCACGCCCCGCAAGGAAGGCGGTGTGTATCACATTCTCCAGGCCTAAGGCCAAACCCAATTCCGTCGCGGAAAAGAGCCCGATGAGGCCGGGCGCGCGGGATTGTTTTCGGGCCAGGGCCAGAAGCTTGCGGCGACCGTCCGCGGCGCCGTCCGACGCCTCGACCAGCCAGGCTGCCCGGCCCGAGGTGATCGTGGCCGAGACCTTTTCGAACCCCGAGGTAAGGTCGCCGGCGCGCCGCGCAAGCCCGAGGCCCGACAAAAGCCGGCGCTTCAGCAGCATTTCCACCTGGTCGGCGAGATCCGGCGCGGCGGAAAGTCTCGTCTTGGCCGCGCGCGAGAAAAGGCCTTTCTTCGCCGCCGTCTCCACCGAGGCGCGGTCGGCGGCCACCCAGATCCCCCGGCCCGGCAGCTTGCGCGCCAGGTCCGGAACCACCGCCCCGTCCGGGCCGGCGACGAAACGGACCAGGCGCGCCTCGTCCATCGCCTCGCCGGAGACGATGTCGCGGCGCTCGCGCGGGTCGGCCGCCCGCGCCTCAGGCGATGTGGTCTCCACCAACGGCCACCCCTCTACCGCTCGTCCCAGCGAAAGCGGGGACCCAGGCTATTTTGGTTGCGGATCAAAGGGCGTCCCTGGTTCGGCGTTACGCTCGGAAACAGAAAAAACCTGGGCCCCCGCATTTGCAGGGGTGACCGGGGGGCGGGGATGGGGCGGTCAGGCGTCCCTGGCCTCGCCCTCCATCTCGGCCTGGGCGAAGAGTTCGTCGGCCTCGCTCGGCTCGCCCTCGCTCTCTTCGACCGGCGGCTCTTCCGGCGCCTCGATCCAGCCCATGGCCACACGCGCGCGCATGATCAGCAGCTCGGCGTCCTGCGGGTCGAGGCCGAAGCTCTCCAGTATGCCCGCCTCGCGCACCCGCTCGCCGTTTTTGGTCTCGAACCAGCCGCGCAGATCGTCGGGCACCAGGCCCGCCAGGTCCTCGACCGTCTTGACGCCGCCTTCGCCCAGCGCCACCGCCATCGGCAGGGTGAGGCCCTCGATCTCCAGCAGGCCATCCTCGACCCCCAGCTCGCGGCGCTTGGCGTCGTATTCGGCGGCCTCCTTGTCGAGGTAGTCGCGGGCGCGGGCCTGGATTTCCTCGGCGGTGTCCTCGTCGAAGCCCTCGATCGCGGCGATCTCCTGGGTGTCGACATAGGCCACGTCCTCGACGCTGGCGAAGCCCTCGGTGACCAGCAGCTGGGCGATCACCTCGTCGACGTCGAGGGCCTCCTGGAACAGGGCGGTGCGCTCGGTGAACTCGCGCTGGCGGCGCTCGCTCTCCTGGCTTTCGGTCATGATGTCGATCTGCCAACCGGTCAGCTGGCTCGCAAGACGGACGTTCTGGCCGCGGCGGCCGATGGCCAGAGACAGCTGCTCGTCGGGCACAACCACCTCGACCCGCTCGTCCTCCTCGTCCATCACCACCTTGCTGACTTCCGCCGGCGCCAGGGCGTTGACGATGAAGGTCGCCTCGTCAGGGCTCCACTGGATGATGTCGATCTTCTCGCCCTGCAGCTCGGCCACCACCGCCTGGACGCGGCTGCCGCGCATGCCGACGCA
>CBJNAS010000291.1:0-4551 GCA_966434565.1 uncultured Phenylobacterium sp. | reverse complement strand
CAGGTCCGAATGGGTGACCAGCGCCCGTCGCAGCGGGATGGTGTACATCACCCCCAGCACCCCGCCCGACGCGCAGATCATGAAGGTGGTCCAGAACGGAAAGCCGCTCCAGGCGCCGATGATCACCAGGCCCGGCAGGACGAACACCACCGACGCCATGGCGCCGGCGGCCGAGGCGACGGTCTGGACGATGTTGTTCTCGACGATGGTGGCGTTGCGGGTGAAGGTCCGCAGCACCGCCATGGAGATCACCGCCGCCGGGATCGAGGTGGCGAAGGTCAGCGCCACCTTCAGCCCCAGGTAGATGTTGGCCGCGGTGAAGACGAGGGTGATCAGCACCCCCATGATGACGCCGCGGACGGTGAGCTCGAGGCGGGGCGCGTCGGCGCGGTCCGCGGCGAATGAGGTCATGCGCTGTGCCGGCTCCGGAGTCGGACAAGGTTGACCCTTGTTAGAGCCGGAAGCGCGCGCAGGCTCAAGCCGTCGCCTCAGATCCTCCCCCTGAGGGGCAGGGATTCACACTTTGCAAAACGCCCCCTCCGTCTCCCGGCTGCGCCGGGATCCACCTCCCCCGCTGCGCGGTGGAGGATCTGAGGCGCCAAGATGCTCCACCGCTTGCGGGGGAGCTGTCGCCGAAGGCGACTGAGGGGGCGTTTCGGGCGCGACCGTCCGCACCAGGCCCTCTCCGCACACCTCCGCCTCCAGCCGGAACGCAGTTCCCGCCTCGCACGCCCGCGCGGCCCGGCGCCTCGCCTTTAAGCTGCGCTGCAGCAACCAGCCCGTAACCCTTGTAAGCCCACCATGGCAGGCGCACATTCAATCCTCAAAGGCCCTTCAAGCCCGCGAGGCGAAGGGCCTTTTTCACTTCTGGGAGGTCGATCCGCGGCGATGTCCGCCAATCGCAAGACCCATATCCGCCTGACCTCGCATCCCGGCGCGGGCGCGCGGAGCCGATTTCCCCTCCAGTGGGACGCCCCCACGGCCCGCGAGCGCGGCCCGGTGGTGGCCAGCCCCAACGCCGGCAGCGATCGCAACGCCATCGGCGCGCACGGCGGGGCCTATTCCGTCTACCGCGCGCTCGCGGTCTCGGCCGGGGCGCTGGACCCGATGGTCCGGCCGGAGCTGACCGACACCCATCCGGTCGTTTCGATCGGGCCGCATCCGCAATGGTCGGAGCCCGGGCGGATCGTCTCGCTCGACCCTTGGGGCCACCGGATCGCCGAGGACTTCGCGCGCGAGATCGCCGAGGGCGTCGACATCCGGCCCTCGATCGCCGTCACCAAGGCGCGCATCGACCTGCCGGAGATCCGCGAGGCGCTGGCCAAGGGCCGGCTCTGCGTCGACGGCGAGGTGGTGCGCGAGGCGGGCGACGTGGCGGTGACCAAGGCGGCCATCGATCCGGTCTGGCATCTGCCGGGCGTGGCCGAGCGCTTCGGCGTCTTTGAGCAGCTGCTGCGCCGAACGCTCTTCGAGCAGACCGGCGGCATGTATCCGGAGCTGGTGACCCGGCCGGACCTTTCGGTGTTCCTGCCGCCGATCGGCGGGATCACCCTCTACGTCTTCGGCGACCCGGCGAAGCTGGGCGACCGGCGCTTCCCGCTGACCTGCCGGGTGCACGACGAGTGCAACGGCTCCGACGTGTTCGGCTCGGACATCTGCACCTGCCGGCCCTACCTGACCCACGGCATCGAGGAATGCGTGCGCCAGGCCCAGGCCGGCGGCGCGGGCCTGATCGTCTACAACCGCAAGGAAGGCCGCGCGCTCGGCGAGGTGACCAAGTTCCTGGTCTACAACGCGCGCAAGCGCCAGCCCGGCGGCGATCAGGCCGCCACCTATTTCGAGCGCACCGAGTGCGTCGCGGGCGTGCAGGACGCGCGTTTCCAGCAGCTGATGCCGGACGTGATCCACTGGCTGGGCGTGCGCCGCATCGACCGCTTCGTCTCCATGTCGAACATGAAGTACGACGCCCTGGTCGGCGGCGGCGTGGAGATCGGCGAACGCGTGCCGATCCCGGCCGAGCTGGTGCCGCCGGACGCCTCGGTCGAGCTGGAGGCCAAGAAGGCCGCGGGCTATTTCACGCCCGAGGCGCCGCCGACGGCCGCGGACCTGACCCGTGTGGTCGGCCGCGACCTGAAGGAGTTCTGATCTCCCGCGTGAGCGCGTCCGGTCCCCGTTCCCTGCTGAGCGCCGCCGCCGTCCGCGAGCGCGCGCACGAGCTGCTCGACATCGCGCTGCAGGGCGGGATCGCCGAATGGCGGGTCGATCTTTCGCGCCTGGACGACGCCGCCGACCTCACCGCCGAGGTCGTGCGGGCGAGCTATCCGGACCTACGTGTTCCCTTCCATGCGCGCTGGCGCCATTTCGTGGCCGCCGGCCGGGATCTGTGGGCCGAGCGCGCGACCGAGGTCGCCTGGGCCGATCCCGCCGAGCGGGCGCGCGCCGAGTTCGACCTCGCCATAGTCTCCGTCCTGCTGGACGCGGGCGCCGGCCCGGCCTGGCGCTATGCCGACGCCGCGACCGGCGCGGGCTTCAGCCGCTCGGAGGGCCTGGCGGTCGCTTCGCTCAGGTTGTTCGAGGCGGGGATCCTGTCGGCCGATCCGAGCCGGCCATTGCAGGCCGATGCGCTGGGCGGCCTGACCGCGGAGGCCCTCGCCCACGCCTTCCAGGCTGGCCCCGACAATCCGCTCGTGGGTCTCGAAGGCCGCGCCGCCCTGCTGCGCCGCCTGGCGGAGGCGGTCGGCCGGCCGGGCCGGCTGTTCGACAAGATGGCCGCGCGCGCCGAGGCGGGGCGACTGCCGGCGGCGGCCATACTGGAGGTGCTTCTCGATAGGCTGGGGCCGATTTGGCCGGGGCGGCTCGTCGTCGAAGGCGTTCCGCTCGGCGACTGCTGGCCGCATCCGGCGATCCGCCGGGGGGACGCCACTGACGGCCTGATCCCCCTGCACAAGCTCTCGCAGTGGCTCGCCTATTCGCTGATCGAGCCGCTCGAGCGCGCCGGCGTGGCGGTGGTCGAGGTCGACGGCCTGACCGGGCTCGCCGAATACCGCAACGGCGGCCTCTTCGTGGACCTCGGCGTGCTGCGGCTGGCCGACCCGGCCGACGCCGACCGCGCGCATGCAGTGGAGAGCCCGCTGGTGGTGGGCTGGCGAGCGATGACCGTGGCGCTGCTCGACCGCATAGCGCCCCTGGTGCGCGAGCGCCTGGGCGTCGCGGCCGCAGACTTCCCGCTGGCCAAGGTGCTGGAGGGCGGGACCTGGGCGGCCGGCCGGCGCATCGCGCGAGCATGTCGCCAAGACGGAGGCCCGCCGCTCTCCGTGATCAGCGACGGCACGGTGTTCTGAGGGGGGAGAGCATGCAGGGCGTCACCGTCGTCGACCATCCGCTGGTGCAGCACAAGCTCACCCTGATGCGGAAGAAGGACACCTCCACCAAGAGCTTCCGCCAGCTGCTGAAGGAGATCGGCGTCCTGATCTGCTACGAGGTCACCCGCGACCTGCCGCTGGAGCCGGTGGCGATCGAGACCCCGCTGGCGGCGATCGAGGCGCCCCTGCTGGCCGGCAAGAAGCTGGCGTTCGCGCCGATCCTGCGCTCGGGACTGGGCATGCTGGAGGGGATGCTGGAGCTGGCGCCCGCGGCGCGCGTCGCCCACGTCGGCCTCTACCGCGATCCGTCGTCGATGGCAGGGGTGGAGTACTTCTTCAAGGCGCCCGTCGACCTGGCCGACCGGCTGGTGGTCGTCATCGCGCCGATGATCGCCACGGGGTCCACCGCCATCGCAGCCGTCGACCGGTTGAAGGAGGCCGGCGCCGCCCAGGTGCGCCTGGCCGGCTTGCTGGCGGCGCCTGAGGGCCTGTCGAGCTTCCAGGGACATCATCCCGACGTGCCCGTCTGGCTGGCCGCGATCGACGAGCGGCTCGACCAGGCCGGGTTCATCCTGCCTGGGCTGGGCGACGCGGGCGACCGGATGTACGGGACGAAGTAATCTTCCCTCCCTTTCACGGGGCGCGTCTGCGCCGAACGCCCCCTCCGTCTCCCGCCTTGCGGCGGGAGCCACCTCCCCCGCTGCGCGGTGGAGGATCTGGAGCGCCACGATGCTCCACCGCTTGCGGGGGAGCTGTCGCCGAAGGCGACTGAGGGGGCGTTCAGGC
Organism: uncultured Phenylobacterium sp.; assembly: GCA_966434565.1. Lineage (GTDB taxonomy): Bacteria > Pseudomonadota > Alphaproteobacteria > Caulobacterales > Caulobacteraceae > Phenylobacterium. Next base: position 403 of record CBJNAS010000291.1, on the reverse strand, counting down.
CCTCGAGCCGAGTTGCGTGAATGCCGTAGCACGCCCAGCTCGCGCTCGGCATCCATCTGCGCCCGGCGCAGGCCGCGGATCACCGTATCGAAGGAGACGCCGCGGGAGGTGTGCGCCTGGGGGGCTCCAGCGTGCCCTCGATATGGACGTGCAATTCGCACTTCGGCAGGTCGTGGATGAAGCGTTCGATGCTCATGGCGGAGACGAAGCCTGCTTCCGGGGCCGGCTCCAGGGCGGCCGGGCGGCCGGGGCGCTGGCGTTCGAGAAATGACGAGAATTGCGGCGCGCGATCGCTCAGGCGCCTGCGGGCCGGTCGCCGCCGCGCCAAACGTCCCCTCAGTCGGCTTCGCCGACAGCTCCCCAGCTGGCGCGGGGGAGGATCATCGGCCAGATCCCGCACAGC
>CBJNAS010000290.1:0-4564 GCA_966434565.1 uncultured Phenylobacterium sp. | reverse complement strand
GACCAGCAGCTGCAGCGGGGCCACGGCGGCGGCGAATGCGCGCATGGCGGACGTTTCGGCGCTGCCGGCCGGCAGCTTGGCGCGCCACACGGGCGCGGCGCCCAGGTCGCTCTCCCCCACCACCACTTTCTTCGCGACCTCGGCGGCGTGCGTGGCGGCGTAGGCGGCGCCGGAGCCGCCCTGCTCCTCCGAGCCCCACATGACCACACGGATGGTCCGCTTCGGCCGCCCGCCGACGGCGGCGAGGCGCGCCGCGGCGGTGGTGATGGCGACGCCCGCGCCGTCGTCGATCGCGCCGGTCCCCGGATCCCAGGAGTCGAGGTGGCCGCCCACGACGATCACCTCCTCGGGCCGCTCGGCGCCGCGGATCTCGCCCACCACGTTCCAGGCGGGCGCCGCCGCCTGCACGGAGGAATTCATCGCCAGCCGCAGCGTCACCGGCTTGCCGCGGGCGGCCAGCCGCTCGAGCTGTTCGGCGTCCGGCGGCGACAGCGCCGCGGCCGCTATGCCCGCCGGCGCGGTGTAGCCGGTGTGCGGCAGGCGGCTGTCCGCCGTCGAGATCGAGCGCACGAGATAGGCGACCGCGCCGCGCCTGGCCGCCTCGGCCGCCCCCTGGAAGCGCTGCACCCCGATCAGGCCGTAGCTGGAGCCGTCCTGGGTTCGCGGCATGGCCTGGGTGACCACGGCGATCTTGCCCTGGAGCGCGCCCGGCGGCTGGTCGAGCAGGGCCTGGTAGGTGGGAAAGACGGCGACCTCCGCAGTCAGGCCGCCCTTGGGCGTGGGGGCCGAACCGCCGAGGCCGAGGATCTGCAGCTTCTGCGGCGCGGGCGAGACCACCTCGGCAGTCTCCTCGCCGCGCACCCAGACCTTGGCCGTGAACGGCTCGACATGCACGTTCTCGAATCCCAGGGCCGTCAGCGTCGCCACGCCCCAGTCCCGCGCCCGAACCATGGCCGGCGACCAGACCGGCCGCGCGCCGACCTCGGTCGTCAGGCTCTCGACCACGCGCCAGGCGGTCGGGTCGGCGAGCGCCTTGTCGCGGACGGCGGCCGCGCCGACGGCGAGATCCTGGGCGCTGGCGGAAGCGGCGGCCGCCAGCAGGGCGGCGGCGAGCAGCGTCGGCAGATGTCTCATAGAGCGCAGGTGGAGGCGCCGCCGTGCGCCGTCAAGCTTGCACGTCAGGCGCCTTCCTCGGGAACGCCGCGATGCGCCAGGGCGAACAGCGCCGCCAGCGCGCAGCCCGCGACGATGCCGAAGGTCAGATCCTTCAGCAGGGTCAGGCCGAAGGTGGTCAGCAGCACCGCCGCCGATCGCCAGTCCCTCAGCAGGCGTACGAATTCGCCCCGCTCGGCCATGTTCCAGGAGACCACCACCAGCACGCCGGCCAAGGCCGACAGCGGCACGAAGCGCGCCAGCGGCGCGGCGACCAGCATGAAGACCAGCAGGAAGCCGGCGTGCAGCATGCCGGAGACCGGGCTCGCCGCCCCGGCGCGGATGTTGGTCGCCGTCCGCGCGATCGTCCCGGTGACGCTGATCCCGCCGAACAGGGCCGAGGCGATGTTGGCGAACCCCTGGGCCACCAGCTCCATGTTCGAGCGGTGCATGCGCCCCGTCATGCCGTCGGCCACCTTGGCGGAGAGCAGGCTCTCGATCCCGCCCAGCAGGGTGAAGGAGAGCGCCGTCGGCAGCACCTGGCGCAGCAGCGGCGGCGTGGCCTGGGGCAACCTGGGCGCCGGCAGGCCGTGCGGGATCCCGCCGAAGCGGCTGCCGATGGTGGCCACGTCCAGGTGGCCCAGCAAGGCGGCGAGCGCCGCGGCGGCGACGGCGATCAGCATGCCAGGCCAGGCCGGCCTCCAGCGCCTCAGCGCGAAGATCACGGCCGCCGTCCCCGCCCCCAGCGCCAGGGCCGCCGGGTTGAGCGTCGGCAGGGCGCGGGCCAGGGCGGCGAGCTTGGCGACCACCGGGCCCGGTTCGGCGCCCGCGAGCGACAGCCCGCCGAGGTCCTTCAGCTGGCTCGCCAGGATGGTGACGGCGATGCCGGCGGTGAAGCCGACGGTGACGGCGTGCGGAATGTGGCGGATCAACGAGCCCAGGCGCAGGGCGCCCAGCATCGCCAGCATCAGGCCGGAAAGCAGGACAGTGAGCAGCAGGCCCTCGACGCCGACGCGGGCGACGGTGGCCGAGACCAGCACGATGAAGGCGCCCGCAGGTCCGCCGATCTGGAAACGGCTGCCCCCCAGGGCCGAGACCATGAAGCCGCCGATGATGGCGGTGTAGAGGCCGCGGTCGGGCGAGACGCCCGAGGCCACCGCGATCGCCATGGACAGCGGCAGCGCCACGATCGCCACGGTGAGGCTCGCCAGCAGGTCGCGCCGCAGGGCGAGCCCACCGTAGCCCTCCTTCAGGACGGTGATCAGCTTGGGCTTGTAGAGATGCGCGGTGGCGGCGCCGTTGGGCATGGCTGTCGAGCTGAACGGATCGGTGTTGGGAGGATGCGCTGAGATTCCGCCCGAGCCAATGCGCCAAACGGCCGCCACCGCCTTTGACCGGGATCAATGTCCCGCCGACGAGGCCCGCCCGATCCGCTTGATCTCCCACTCCAGCTCCACGCCGAACTTGGCCTTGACGTCGGCGCGGACCGCCTCGCCCAGGCCCTCCAGGTCGGCGGCGGAGGCCTCGCCGGTGTTGATCAGAAAGTTGGCGTGCAGCGGCGAGAACATCGCCCCGCCGCCCTGCCCGCTGACGCTGAACGGCTTGCCGCGCCAGCCGGCCGCGTCGACCAGCCGCCAGGAGGAGTCCCCCGGCGGATTCTTGAAGGTCGAACCGCCGGTCTTCTCGCGGATCGGCTGGCTGGTCTCGCGCCGGGCGGTGATCTCCGCCATCCGCGCCTGGATCGCGGCGGGGTCGTCGGGGCGGCCCTGGAACAGGGCGCCGGTGAAGACCATCGGCTCGGCCGCCGCCTTCGCGGACTTGCGGTAGCTGTAGCCCATCTCGGCGTTGGAGATCGCCAGCCGCTCGCCCGCGCGGGTGAGCGCATAGGCCTCGACCAGCACGTCCTTGGTCTCCGCGCCATAGCAGCCGGCGTTCATCACCAGCGCCCCGCCGATCGTCCCCGGGACGCCACGGTAGAACTCCAGGCCGGCGATCCCCGCGGCCGCGGCCTCGCGCGCCAGGCTCGCGTCCAGCACGGCCGCGCCGGCGTAGATGCGGGCGCCTTCCCGCGGCGCGACCGCGGCGAAGCCCTTGCCCAGTCGCACCACCACGCCCTCGACGCCGCCGTCGCGGACCAGGGTGTTGGAGCCGACCCCCAGCGCCGTGACCGGGACGGCCGGATCCAGCGCCCGCAGGAAAGCCGCCAGATCGGCCTCGTCCGCCGGCAGAAAAACCACGTCCGCCGGCCCGCCCACGCGGAACCAGGTGAGCGGCCCGAGCGGCTCGTCCAACAGATAGCGGCCGCGCGCCGCCGGCAGCGTGTCGCGCCAGCTCATTCGGCCTGGCCCAGGGCGGCGAGCTCGCCGGGCAGGGCGTAGGCCCAGCCGGTGATATCGCCGGCGCCCAGCAGCACCACGACGTCACCGGCGCGCGCCTCGCCGCGCACCAGGCCCGCCAGGTCCTGCGGCGCGTCGAGCGACAGCACCTTGCGGTGGCCATAGCGGTGCAGGCCCTCCACGAGGGCCGCCCGGTCGACGCCTGGAATCGCCGCCTCTCCGGCCGGATAGACGTCGGCGACGATGACCACGTCGGCGTCGTTGAAGCAGGCGCAGAACTCCTCGAACAGATCGCGCAGGCGCGAATAGCGGTGCGGCTGGACCACGGCGATCACCCGGCCCTCGGTCACCGCGCGAGCAGCCTTCAGCACCGAGGCGATCTCCACCGGGTGGTGGCCGTAGTCGTCGACCACCCGCACGCCGTCCGCCACGCCAGTGGTGGTGAACCGCCGGCGCACACCGCCGAAGCCCGCCAGGCCCTTGCGGATGTCCTCGGCCGAGACGCCCAGCTCGCGCGCCACGGCAATCGCCGCCAGCGCATTCAGCACATTGTGCTGCCCAGCCATCGGCAGGCGCAGATCGTCGTAGCGCACCGCCTCGCCCTCCAGCGGATCGACCACCACGTCGAAACGGGCGCCCTCCGGGCCCATGACGATCTTCTCGGCGCGCACCTGCGCCTGGGGATTGACGCCGTAGGTGACGAGCCGGCGGTTCTCCACCCGCGCGGCCATGGCCTGGACTTCCGGGTGGTCGGCGCAGACCGCTGCGAAGCCGTAGAAGGGGATGGCCTCCACGAAGTCGCGGAACGCGCGCTTCACCGCTTCGAAGTCGCCGTAGTGGTCGAGATGCTCGGGATCGATGTTGGTCACCACCGCCGCCGTGGCGCGCAGCCGCAGGAAGGTGCCGTCGCTCTCGTCGGCCTCGACCACGATCCAGTCGCCCGAGCCGACCTTGGCGTTGGTGCCATAGGCGTTGATGATGCCCCCGTTGACCACGGTGGGGTCCAGGCCGCCGGCGTCCAGCAGGCAGGCGATCATCGAGGTGGTGGTGGTCTTGCCGTGCGTGCCGCCCACCGC